>JACQUF010000121.1 GCA_016210435.1 Chloroflexota bacterium | reverse complement strand
TCGAAGCTCTGGTCGGTGACGTGTACTGGCTTGGGCATTCTCATCTACTCTCCAATCTCCAAACGACCCGAAGACGCCGGCGTTTCCTTGCCCCTTGCTCAAATTAGATTCTAGCAATCGCCTCCAGATTCACCCCGCTCGCGAGTGACGCAGTTGACGGCCGTAAGATGGGCCTGAGTGACCGGTCGCGCCCGGGTGATCGAAACGTGAGCCAGGAGGCCCGCCCATGGTAAGCCTGACGAGAGAGAAGTGCGTCGCCTGCCGTTCAGACTCCCCAAGGGTTACGCCGAAGGAGATCGACGAATTCAAGCCGCAAATCCCGGAATGGAAGCTCGTGAACCTTGATGGGATCGACCGGTTGGAGCGGACGTTCAAATTCGACAACTTCGCAACGGCGCTCGCGTTCACGCAGCAGGTCGGAGAGCTGGCCGAGGCTGAAGACCATCATCCGAAGCTGACCACAGAATGGGGCCGCGTAAGCGTCATGTGGTGGACGCATAAGATCCGGGGCCTTCACCGCAACGACTTCATTATGGCTGCGAAAACCGACGGCCTGTACTCCAGGCCGCGGTAGCCGCCAGGGCCCTCGGGTCGCCTGAGGACGGCCGGCTCATCTCGCTCCACGGCCTTCAACGCGATCCCTTTAGGAATGGCAGGGGTGGCCGTTGGTACCCTTTAGCCCTGCAAAAAAACAGAGGGAGTGCCTAAGGTAATGGATTCCATGAACGAAACAGGGCCTGGTCCGGTATCGGTACTAGATGCGATCCGGGCTCGCCGCTCGGTTCGCGAGTTCCTGGACAAGCCGGTGCCACGAGGGTCGCTGGAGCGGATGCTGGATGCTGCACGCTGGGCGCCCAACCACCGGCTCACGTTCCCGTGGCGGTTCTTTCTATTGGAAAAGGGCGGAGAGATGCGTGCAAGGGTTGCCTCTCTCTCTCGGGAATGGACGTTTGAAAACAATGCGCAGCTTCCTGAGCCGAAGCGGACCCAAACTGCCGATGCCGCACGTCACGAGCTCTTGAAAGCGCCGGCATTCATATACGCCTATTCGGTCCCAGGGGCAAACGAGGAGGTGACACGCGAGAACTACGCCGCCGTTTGCATCTCCTGCCAGAACATGCAACTCGTCGCGGTGGCTGAAGGGCTTTCGATGGGTTGGTCTACCGGACGGCCTACCAGGCATCAGGACCTCGGGAAGACGCTCGGCGCCGACCCATCGTGGCAGCTCGTTGGCGCGTTTTTCATCGGCTATCCCGCAGTTCAGCCAAAGGCGCAGCGAGCTGAGATCACCGGGCACGTGTCCTGGCTTTAGCGGAAAGCTGAAGAGGCCGGGATCGCGCTCGTCGTGATCGGGTTGCTGCTCGCTGGCAATCTGGGCCTGTTCGACTGGCGCCGGAGGGACAAGATCTGGCCGGTCATAGTTATCGTGATTGGTTGGGAGAGGGGGTCAGTGTTCGAAGGAGGACTGAGATTCGCGCGATAGACATGCATGTTCACGTGCCACGGCAGCCCGGAAATCCGGACATGGTTGTCGAGGAGCAGCTTCGCCGCTACTTCCGCCTCCAAAACGCCCCCAAAGACGCGGCCGAAATGGCCGCCAGGTACCGGGAACTCGACGTGTTCGGGGTTGTCTTCTCAATCGACTCCGAAACTGCTCTCGGCGATGCGCCGGACACGAACGACTACGTTGCTTCGATCGTCAGGGCTTATCCGCAGCAATTCATCGGATTCGCCAGTATCGATCCATGGAAGGGGAAAGCGGCTGTCGCAGAGCTCGTTCGATCCGTAAGGGATCTGGGACTGCGCGGGCTCAAGCTCCACCCGATCCAGCAGGCGTTCTTCCCTGACGACCGGCGTTTCTACCCGATCTATGAGAAGTGCGTCGAGCTAGGTGTGCCGGTGCTCTTTCATTCCGGCTTCGCCGCAGCCGGGGCGGGGATGCCTGGTGGCGCCGGACTGAAGCTGAAGTACAGCCGCCCGATCCCTCACATCGACGATGTCGCGGCGGACTTCCCCGGCCTGACTGCGATCATGGCGCATCCTGCCTGGCCATGGATCGACGAGCAGATAGCAGTGGGATTGCACAAGCCGAACGTCTACATCGACCTCTCCGGATGGGCGCCCCGCTACATACCAGAGGCATTGATCAGAGAAGCGAACGGCAGGCTGCGGGACAAGGTGCTGTTTGGTTCGGACTACCCCTATCTCCCGCCTGACAGGTGGCTCAAGGAGTTCGCCGCGCTTCAGATCAAGGAGGAAGTGCGTCCCAAAGTCCTGCTCGAGAACGCCCGCAAAGTCCTGAAGCTGTAGGTGGGATCACCCTCATCCGGCCTTCGGCCACCCCTTCGACGGGCTCAGGACGGCGCTTCTCCCCCGATGGGGCGAAGGGAGCACCTAGTCCCCCGCGGCCATGGCGGCCTCGACGGGCGACCGGGCGAGCGCGACGTGGCGGAGCGGCAGACCTCGGACCCGCGGAGCGGGGTCGGGATGCTGCGAGTCGTACACGTCCGAGGCGAGTTGGGCAAAGAGCGTGGTGATCGAAACCAGGCCACGGTGCGGGCCGGTCAGCCGGGCGCGGCCGGTGAACACATCGCCGCCGCCGTCGATTCGGGGTCCCGACCGGATATCTACCAGATCGCCTTCGGATATTCCCAGCGGCCGGGCGTCCTCGGGATGGATTTCCACCGACTCCTCCCTGCGGACTCGGTTCATGTTCTCGACCTTGTAGACCTCGACATCACGGTCCGGGTCGAGCAGGACCCTTCCCTGCGCCAGAATGAAGGGGAACTCGCGGTCCGCCTTTTCTGTCGCGGCCCGTGGGGCCACTGGCCGGAATTTCGGCTTTCTGTCGCTCTCACCCGCGAAAAGCACCGGGGTGCCGGTGTGATCGATTGCGGGAACGGGCCACTGGATCCCGCGTTCCTGGATCCGTGCGTAGTTGAGCCCCTTGTAGGGCGCCGCGATACGCGAGATCTCGTCGAACACGGCGGCCGGCGATTGGAACTCGAAGCCGCTGGCCCCGAGCGCCTTCCCGACGAGCGCCAGAGCCTGCCATCCCGGCTTCTCCTCGCCAGTCGGCGTCATGCCCTGGTTCAAAAGCTGGACCCTGCGCTCGAGGTTCGTGTAAGTCCCCTGGATCTCGGAATAGGTCGTCGCGGGAAGCAGAACGTCGGCCTCCTGCGCTATTTCGGACATGATGTAGTCGGATACGACCAGGAATTCGGTTTTTGAGAGGGCGCCCTGGAAATCGCCCAGCGCGTCCGATTTCGGGGCGATTCCATCGGACATCACGATCGCGGCCTTGATCTGGCCTTCGACCATCTGCTCCAGCATTACTCCGACGCCTGCGCCATTCGCGTCCGGGACGTTCGCACCCCACAGCTCAGCGACTGCCTTGCGCGCGTCTGCCGAATCGATGCTTCTGAATCCGGGCAGGAAATTCGGTACGCACCCGACGTCGAGCGCTCCCTGCGTATTCGCGCCGTGATAGAGCGGAAACACGCCTCCGCCCACGCCGACGTTCCCGGTGGCGAGCATCAGGTTTACTGCGGCCTGGGCCAGGTCCGCTCGGTCGGAGCGGTTCGTGGTATCGGCGCCATACACGATTGCAGCGGGCCTGGCCGAACCGTATGCCCTTGCTGCGGCACGCAGCGCGTCCTGCGACACGCCGGTTCGAGCGGACACGCGCACGATATCGAAGTCCCACAGGTGCTGCTTGAGGTCGGCGAGCCCGGCGGCCTTGTTCGCGGAGAACTCCTTGTCTTCCAGCGATTCCTCGAAGATGACCCGCAGCATGGCGCCGAGAACGAGCGCCTCGGTACCTGGCTTTGGCCGCAACCAGTGTCTGGCATAGCGGGTTAACTCGGTCTCGCGTGCATCGACAACGATCACGCTTGCGCCGGCCCTCGACGCCTTCTTGATTGGAACGGCCAGAACGTTTTGCTCCTCGGTCGGATTGCCCGAGACCACGAGCACGGCCTTCGAGCCCTGAAGCTCCCAGATCGAATTCGTCGCGGCGGGATAGCCAAGAGGCTCGATCAGTGACTCGGTGAGCTCCGGGACGATATTGAGGGCAGTATCAACGTTGTTGGTCCCGAGGGCGACTCTGGCGAGCTTCTGGGCTACGTAGTGGTCCTCGTTCGTGCCGCGCGGCGAGCCGATCACGCCGATCTCTGACGGCTTGTATTCCTTGAGTTCCGCAGCGACCTTCTCGAGCGCCTGATCCCAGGTTGTCCGCTCGAGCCGGCCATCGATCCGCACCATCGGGTAGCGGACCCGCGTCCTGTGGTTCGGGTAATCGGTCGCGAACTTGCCCTTGTAGCAGGCCATGCCGAGGTTCGCGGGCGCAGGGACGTCACCCTTCATCCGGATGACCTTGTTGCGCTTGTTGACCTCCATCACCATCTGGCAGCCGACCGGACAGTTCGGGCATATCGTCGTGACGGTTTTGGCGGCCTTGTCCCACTTGTATTTGCGTTCGACCAGCGCCCCTACCGGGCAGACGTCGATGCACGCGCCGCAGAACTCGCAGCCGGATTCGAGAAGCGACGTCCCATGAGATGTGCCGACGAGTGCGGTGCCGGAGCGCGACACCATCGAGAGCGCGGTATCGACGCGCACCTCGTCGCAGACGCGCACGCAGCGTACGCAGACGATGCAGAGGTTGTAATCGCGGTCATAGAACGGGTCGTCGATGTGGATTGGCAGGTTGCGGTAGTGATACTGGAGCGGCGTTTCGAGATCGAGCTGCGATGACCGCACCGTGTCCTTGAGCTCGCACCGTTCGTTCTTCGGACAGGCCACGCAGCGGTCGTTTACGCGTACGTGGCGGAGACATACGTCCTGGGGACCGCACAGCTCGATGCGATGACATGTGAGGCAGCCGTGCGGGTGTTCTGACATCAGGAGCTCGATGATGCCGCGCCTCAGATCGAAGACCTGTTGCGACTGGGTCGAGATGTTCATGTCCTTGGCGACCGGCGCGGTGCAGGACGCCTGTACGGACTTCCTCGGCCCCTGGGGAGTCTGGACCTCGACCTCGACTACGCACACCCGGCAGGCCCCGTACGGCTTCATGTTCGGGAAGTAGCACAGGTACGGGATGTAGACGCCGGCCGCCATCGCAGCCTGGAGTACAGTCTGCCCGGGCTGCGCCGTTACGGGCTTGCCGTCGATGTTGAACGGTATTGGCTCAGGCATCGGTCCTTTTTCTGACCCCCCTCACCTTCGTCCTGTCCTCATCCGGCCTCCGGCCACCTTCTCCACGCCGTGGAGAAGGGTTCGCTTAAGGCCTGGTCCGGGTCGGCACGATCATGGAGCCATCGGGGAACGGGCCGACCGGCCCCTTGTGCTCCTTCATGACGGCGTTGAATTCGTCGCCGAAAAACTTGAGTGCGGAGAGGATCGGGTTATAGCCGAGCTGCCCGTGCCCGCAGAGCGACCCTACCTTCATTGCCTGTCCTACCCGGTCCATCAGTTCAAGGTCGCCGGCCCGGGCCTTGTTCTGGCAGACGCGCTCGAGCACCTCGAGCATATGCGTGGTGCCGAGCCGGCATGGGAAGCACTTGCCGCACGATTCGAACTGGTTGAAGGCGATCAGGTTTCGAGTGAGGTCGACGACGCTCACGTCCTCTGACCCGGCGATTATGCCGCCCGACCCGAGAATGGCGCCCGTTTTCGCCATCGCGTCGAAGTCGATCTGCGTATCGAACGCGGATTCCCCGAGGACTCCGCCCAGGGGTCCGCCCGTCTGTAGCACCTTGATGCGCTTGCCGGGTAAGGGACCGCCGCCGACGTCATTCAGGACTTCACGGATCGTGAGCCCCATCGGCACCTCGTACATGCCGGGCCTCTGGATGTCTCCCGACAGGCAGACGATCGCGGTGCCTGCGCTGCTC
>JACQUF010000118.1 GCA_016210435.1 Chloroflexota bacterium | reverse complement strand
CCCTCACCCTCACCCTGACCCTCATCCGGCCTTCGGCCACCTTCTCCCCGTCGGGGCGAAGGGCGCGGACAGGCCTCTTTCCCTTCGACTCCGCTCAGGCGCCGCGCTGAGCCTGACGAAGCGGCAAGCTATCGGCTCCGGACGGCGTCTCCGCAAGGAAAGAGGAGAAGGTTGAGGGCAATCAGGGCTTTCTGAGCAGCTCCAGGCGAAGCACGCGGCGGGTCTTCCCCGGCCGTACTTTCGCCCACTCTGCAATCCGGTATCCGGCAATCCAGGCGATACCTCCGCCCGCCTCAATAATCGGTACACGATCGCGCCATTCCCTGGGGACCTTCGTATCCACGAAGAAGTCCTGCAGCTTCTTCGGGACTGGCGCTCCCAGAGGTTGAAAGCGGTCGCCGCGGGCGCGCGGGCGCAGGCGAAGGCGTTTGCCGACCGCGTCGGCGTCCAGCAAGGCCACGTCGGGGCCGTTCGCGGTTGGCCTTACCGCTCTCAAGGCGGCGATTCGTGCCGACAACTCGATGCCTCGTCCGAGCGGCAGGCGCGCAGGCGGTTCGAATTCAGTCACACGGACATATGGCGGGTACGGACACCGCTCCGCGGTCTCGGCGGAGGCGGCTGACGAGATCGTCACCGAACGGTAACCGACCTTCATCCGCACTCCGCCGGGAAGGTCGAGCGAAGTACCGGCCCTGCCTGAAATCAGGGCGATCATCTGCTCCACGTGGTCCGATTCAAGCGATTCCCCGGCGTGCGCAACGTATCGAAATGCTCGCGACAGAGCGTGTGACTGCACGACCGGGGCGAGCTTTGTCAGTCCGGTTCGGGAAAGGGAGACCGCGTCCCGCGCCTGGGCCTGAACGAGGCCCGCCCAGGCCCGATCGGCCTCAGCATCGGCAAGCTCCACATATGCGCGGGCCAGGTACCCGAAACGGGAAACGGCGTCAGACGCACCCGGATTGATGCGTTCGAGGAGCGGAAAAACCTCGAGCCTCAGGCGGTTGCGCGGGACTGAGACGTCCTGGTTGGACAGGTCGATTCGAGGGTTGACGCCGCGTGACTCGCAAAAGCTCCGGGTATCGGCACGCCGGAGTTTCAACAGCGGGCGTACAACGACGACTTCCTGCCTGGCGGGTCCGAATCTCAGGGTTGAGCGCTCCGCCATCCCCAGAGCGCCGACCAGCCCGGCCCCCCGGACTGTGTGCAGCAGGATGGTCTCTGCCTGGTCGTCGAGGGTGTGCGCGGTCGCCACGGCCTGCGCCCGTGCATCGCGCGCGACAAGCGTAAGGAACTCATAGCGCAGCTCACGGGCTGCTGCCTCCGGCGAAAGCGCCCTGACCCGTTCAAGGCTGGCCTGATCGGGCGCTCCAGTGACACACGAGACGCGTTGTGCGGAGCACCATTCTTCGACGAATGACTGGTCCAGGTCCGATTCGACGCCACGGCGCCCGTGATTGAAATGGGCGACGACAAATTCCAGACCGTCTGCCTGGCGGACTTCGAGAAGCGCGAGCGCCATTGCCATCGAGTCCGGTCCGCCGGATACGGCTGCGACCAGCGGCGCGCCGAAGTCGATCCGGCAAGACCGGAGTCCCTGTCGGACCGATCGGACGAATTGGGATGGCCTCGGCTTAGAACTCATGCAAGTCATCCCGAACCGGGCGCTCAGCGCTGGCTTTGGCCCTCACCCAAGCCCTCTCCCGGCGGGAGAGGTGATTTTGGGGACAAGCTCTAGGCAGGGACGGGCTCCGTGGAAGCGACTCGGCGTCTCACGCGAACGCGGGCGATCTTGTTGCCTGACATGGCCGTGACCCGGAAACGGAGGTCGTTGAACCGCAGGCGATCACCCGGGCTGGGGACCCGTTGGAGTTCTTCCAGGATGAAGCCCGCAATCGTGTGGTATTCGCCGTCCGGAATCCCGAGCCCGAGGCGGTCGTTAGCCTCCTCGATCGACATCGATCCATCGATCTCGTAGGTGTTCGCATCGACGGTGATGAACGGCTCCTGGGGTCGCAGACCCTCCTCACCGGTTCGGCCAACCACGCGTTCGACGATGCTGTTGAGCGTCACGAGGCCTGCGATCCCGCCGAATTCGTCCACTACGAGCGCCATCTTGTGCCCGCCCTGGCGGAAGCTCACGAGCATCTCATCCAGGCGCTTCGTCTCCGGGACGAACAACGGCGGCCGCATCAACGTCGTGACCGACATGTCGAGATGGGCAGGGTCCTCTGCGAGCGCCCGCATCCCGTCCTTGATCGACAGGATGCCGACGACATCATCCGTATCGTCCTCGTAGACGGGGAAGCGGGTGTGTGGGACCTCACCGTACCGCCCCAGGAACTGCCGGAGGGACCAGTCCGTCTCGACCCACTCGATCTCGTTCCGGGGCGTCATGACCTCGCGCACCTGCGCCTCGCCGAACCTGAAGATGTTCTCGAGCATCGTGCCCTGTTCGGTCTGGACGGTGCCCTCCTTCTCGCCCATGTCGATGAGCATTCGCAGCTCGCCCTCGGTCACGGAAGGCGTCATCAAGGACTGCCTTCCGCCAAGGACCCCGATGATCGCGCGCGGGACGAGGGCGAACAGGTAGATAAATGGCGCGCTCACGCTCATCAGGAATCGGATTGGGCGCGCGATCATGAGCGACCACCGCTCCGAGGCATGGACCGCGAGCGACTTGGGGGTGAGTTCTCCGAATACGACCAGGGCGATCGTTGTGGCCAGCGTCGCGAACCCGAGAACGACCCCGGTATTGCCCCACAGCCGGATCGCGAGGCTTGTGCCTACCGTGGCCACGACAACGTTCAGGACGTTGTTGAGGACGAGGATCGTTGCGAAGAATTTTTCGTGTTCTTCGACGACCCGTACGACCGCGGCCGCCCGCCGGTTGCCGCCTTCCGCAAGATGGCGGACGCGGATCTTGTTGACCGAGATCAGGCCCGCCTCCGACGCGCTGATGATGGCGCTGCCGATGAGCCCGAATACGATCAGGAATACCGCCAGCCCGGTCACTGGGATACCCCGGCTGCGATGGGTTTGGCGGCGGCAGCGACGGGTTCAGAGGCCATCCCCGCCGGTTTCAGTCTCATGACATTGAGTGTAGCGAAACGAGAGGCGTAGGGGCTGACGGACCTCCGCGGTGGTTCGCCGGCGTTTCAGTGCCCCCGTTCAGGGGCTGTCCCTGCATCGCTCGGTGGCGATTGCGGGGGCCGTGACCGCTCGTGACGGCCTACTGGGACAGAGAAGCCGGCGCCTCTTCGCCTTCGGATTCTTGAACGGCGGCCGGCATGGCCCCGCCACCGCGTGTCGCGAAGGATGCCCGGATCGCCCGCTCGATCTCATCCCGGGTGTCGGGGTTCTTCTTGAGGAACTCCCGGGCGGCCTCGCGTCCCTGGCCAAGACGGGTGTCGCCGAAGGAAAAGAACGACCCGCTCTTCTTCAGGATGCCGAGCTCGATCCCGAGGTCCAGGATGCCGCCTTCCTTGCTGATTCCCTCTTTGAACAGGATCTCGATCTCAGCCACGCGGAAGGGGGGCGCCACCTTGTTCTTGACGACCCGCGCACGGATCCGGTTTCCGATGATTTCGTTGCCGGTCTTGATGGGCTCGAGCCTGCGCATGTCGATTCGCACTGACGAGTAGAACTTGAGCGCTCGGCCACCAGGCGTGACCTCGGGGTTGCCGAACACGACTCCGATCTTTTCCCGGAGCTGGTTGATGAAGACGACCGCGGTATTGGTGCGGGCGACGCTCCCGGTGAGTTTGCGAAGGGCCTGAGACATGAGGCGAGCCTGAAGACCGACGTGCATGTCCCCCATCTCGCCTTCGAGTTCGGCCTGGGGTACCAGCGCCGCAACGCTGTCGATGACGACGATGTCGAGCGCGCCGCTTCGCACAAGGTAGTCGGTGATTTCGAGGGCTTGCTCGGCCGAGTCCGGCTGGGAGATGTACAGGGATTCGATGTTGACGCCGCAAACCGCGGCATAGCTCGGGTCCATGGCATGCTCGGCGTCTACGTAGGCGGCGGTTCCACCCATCCGCTGGCACTCCGCAATGATGTGAGACGCCAACGTTGTCTTTCCGCTCGATTCGGCGCCGAAGATTTCGATGACCCGGCCTTTCGGAATGCCGCCTACACCGAGGGCCATATCAAGGGCGATAGCACCCGTGGGTATGGCCTGGACGGTCTGATTCCCACTCTCGCTGAGGCGCATGATGGCGCCGCGGCCGAACTCCTTTTCGATCTGCGCGAGGGCGAGTTCGAGCGCCTTGCTGCGTTCGGAACGGTTTCCGTTCGGGGCGGAATTTCCACTGCGATTTGCGGCCATGGTTGCCCTCATCGCGTCCGTTGCCATTGAGAGGTCCCCTTTGTGCGAGCGTAGCACAGTACTGGTGAGTTTCCGCGTACCGGAACACTAGCACGGATGTTCTAGTGCTCCAAGTAGGGCATGTCACTGAGCAGGCGTGTCATCGAACGGGAAGCAACTGAGCGAGGACGATCCTAACCGCCACGGGTGACGACTTCTGCGGGATGGACCCAGATGCAGGCAAGTATTAGGCGAACGGCATCGGTGGCGAGAGCCCTCACCCAGACTCTCTCCCAAGGGGAGAGGGATTGCCGCGACAGCACCTAGCTGCGGTTGACGGTAAGAAGGCTGCGGTCATAACGCTGGACGGCAGGCAGGTCGGACGACCCCATGAGCCACTGGTCGACCCAGCGTGCGCACTGGCGGCCGCTGGCGATCGCATGCACGACCAGCGACTGGCCTCGCTGCATGTCGCCGCAGGCGAATACGCCTGGCATATTAGTCATCAGCCTGCCGTCGGTCTTGACGTTGCCGCGTGGATCCAGCTCAACCCCGAGGTCCTTGATCATGCCGTCGTGCTCGGGATGCACGAAGCCCAGCGCGAGCAGCACCAGGTCGGCCCGCACGCTGAATTCGCTGCCGGCGATCTCCACCATTTGAGGCCGGGCCCCGTTGTCCGGCTGCTTCCATTCAATCCGGACCGCGTGCAGCCACTGCACCTGGCCGTTCTCGCCCGAAAACGATTGCGGGAGGATGT
>JACQUF010000117.1 GCA_016210435.1 Chloroflexota bacterium | reverse complement strand
GACGTAGACATCATTCTGGAACTCCATCGCAAGCTCACTCCGATGAACGCGATCGCGCTCTCGGAGTCGCTTGCCGAGTTCAAGCCCCTATTCATCGAGGACCCAATCCAGATCGATTCCGTGATGTCGCAGGGCGAGCTCGCGAAGCGCATCACGTTTCCGATCGCCAACGGTGAGCGGATGCACTCGATCTGGGAGTTCAGAGAGCTTCTCGTGCACGGGGGGCCGCAGTATGTGCGGCCGGATGTCGGCCTTGCGGGCGGACTCACGCACTGCAAGAAGATAGCCGCGGTCGCCGAGTCGTTCCACTGCGCGGTTGTCACGCACAACTTCCTGGGACCGATTCTGACCGCCGCGTCCGTGCAACTCGACGTGTCGATCCCGAACTTTGTGGTCCAGGAGTATTCGAAGGCGGACGAGTCCGCCCGGAACAGGATCTACAAATCGGCCCTGAAGCGCGAGGGCGGGTTCATTCCTGCGCCGGAAGTGCCCGGGCACGGGGTCGAGCTGGACGAAGCCCTCTTGAAGAGAGCAAAGCATGAGCCGCGCGACCTCACGGGGATTCCGTTGCGGACTGACGGCTCTGTCGCGTATTCGGTTTGATTCTTGCTCCCCTCGCCCCGAAGGGGAGAGGGCCTACGGAGTAGGGGTGAGGGCAACAGTGAAGATAACCGGGCTCAAGGTCTTCCATTGCAAGGGTAGTCGCTACCCCTGGGTGTTCATGAAGATCGAAACCGATGCCGGAATCACCGGCATCGGCCAGGCGTCCAGCGGGCCCGGAAGCGCAATGGTCGCTGCAGCCGCCCAGAGGCTCGAAGCGTGGCTTGTGGGTGAGGACCCGAGCCGCATTGATTACCTTTGGAACAAACTCTTCATGAATTTCAGCTCCCTGGGCAATCGCGGGTTCGCCAGCGCGCTCATCAGCGCGGTCGACATAGCCCTCTGGGACATCAGGGGCAAGCAATTGAACCTGCCGGTCTACGAGCTACTCGGCGGAAGGTTCCGGGACCGGCTGGTCCTCTACGCGAACGGATGGTTCCAGGACTGCAATTCGCCCGCCGACTTTGCAAGAAATGCGAAGGCGGAGGTCGAAAAGGGCCATACGGCGATGAAACTCGATCCGTTCATGCGATTCATCGAGCGGGCGGAGCCACGCCAGCATGGCGGCGGGATGACTCCGGCTGCCGAGGCGCAAGGAGCGGCAATTGTCGAAGCGATCCGCAATGCGGTCGGGCCTGACGTGGAGATATTGATCGACGCCCACGGCATGTACGACGTTCCGACCGCGGTAAGGCTCGCCCGCCGCCTAGAGCAATACAACATCGGCTGGTTCGAAGAGCCCGTACCGCCTGAGAACCACGACGCGCTCCGGCTCGTGCGCGAGCAGATTGCTACGCCGATCTGTGTCGGGGAGAGGCTGATCAGCCGCTATGATTTCCGGCCGATCCTGGACCGGCAGCTGGCCAACTACCTGATGCCGGACATCATCCGGACGGGCGGTATCAGCGAGATGAAGAAGATCGCGACGATGGCCGAGGCGTATTACGTGCCGATCAGCCCCCACGACGCAACCGGGCCGATCACGATGATCGCCGGCGCGCACGTGATGATGAGCGTCCCCAACTTTTACCGGCTGGAAATCGCCTACTCCGAGCTACCCCTCTACAACCAGGCGCTGACGCCGCCTCTCGACGTGCGCAACGGGTATTTCTACGTGTCGGAACGGCCGGGTTTGGGACACGAGCTGAACGAAAAATACCTGTCTGGGGATGCCGTTCCGTTCTGAGTTGAAAGTAGCCCTTTCATACGTGGTGGGTGGCCGAGAAGCGGCCATGGATTACTAAGCCGTTCAGAATCCACAACCTCCTCTCCCCTTGTGGGAGAGGTTCGGGAGAGTGGGCCGTCCAATCTCCCTCTCTTCAATCCTCCCCCATCGAGGGGGAGGAGGAATGAGCGTGTGCCGATTAGCGCCTAGCGTTGACGCGACGTGCCTCTACGCCATAACTGTCCTGGTCCAGGCAATGCAGCGCTTCTGAGTTGGCGATTTTCAGCAAACTGATATCCTCCGCCCGGCCCAAGGCGGCAAGAAAAAAACATCGGGAAGAGATTCACCATGATCCGAAGAATCGGGATCGTCGGAGCGGGAGCGATCGGAAGCGTCGTCGGCGGCATGCTGACGAAAGCGGGGCGCGACGTTACGTTGATCGACCAGTGGCCAGACCACGTAGAGGCGATGAAGAAAAACGGCCTTCGCCTGTCGGGGACGTGCGGCGAGCATACGATCAAAGTCAAAGCGTTGCACATCCATGAAG
>JACQUF010000116.1 GCA_016210435.1 Chloroflexota bacterium | reverse complement strand
CGGCGTCATGGCCGTGGCGGTCGTACAGCTCAGGGACGGGCAGGACGAGATCGTCGGACGGCGCCTGGCTGAGGTACTGCGAACCGGCTAGCCGCCGCACTTCCTGAGAATCTCAACCGACTTGTCGGCGATGATCCGACCTGCATTTTTCGCGAGCCGACTCACGTATACCGACCGGTGCGTCTCATAACCACCCTGCTTGAAGGCGCGCTCCGTGGGCACATAACCGCAATGGCCGTTGGCGAGCTCGACGACCATCGTCAGCGGGAATGGCGAGCGGCGCTTGATATCGAGGCCGAACTCAACGAAGAGTTCGGCGGGATTGGTCGATAGCGCGATATCGTCGCCAATACTAATAGCGCCGATTTCCACGTGGCAGGCCGTGTTTCCTCGGGCCCTTATCGCTTTCTCTTCGGCGGGCCAGCGGACCGTATCGAGTTGCCGCGTCTCCGCGTCCACCCCGCGGCATGCGTCGTCGCAGAACCTGGATTCGCTGAGTGGACGGTCCGGGATTTCCAGGAGCGCGTTCGCGAATCGAAGGCGCCCGATGTCCCTCCGAGCCCGTCCCTTCACATGCGTGAAGAAGGCGTCCGCAAGTTGCTCCCCGATGCGCCAGGCCGCGGCACCCCCGTCAACAGGAGGCGGTACACCTGGATCTTGCCAGGCCGTATCACCGCAGGGACCGGCAAAGTATGCGGTCGGGACCGGCAATCCGGAACGACGCCTGAAAACGTCGCCAAAACGCCCGCCGAAGTCGCGATGAAAGTATTGCGGCCGCGGACGGCCAGGTACCGGGCTCCCCCCTGTCACATGGTTGTGGGCAGAGAATGTGGTGACCAGTGCAATCGGCTTGCCGTCCGGCTGTTCGAACAGCAGATATGAAAGGTCCGAGTCGGTCGGTCCTGCGGGCGGCAGCGCGGGGTCCCGATCCGCCGCGAATACCATCTTGATGCCACCGTCCGGGCGGAGATACCTCCGGTTGAAAGTGATGCCGGTGGTTGGGGCCGCGCCCGCGGCGATCCTGGCCGGGCGCATGGCCTCCTGAGCGGCCTGCACTGCCTCGGCCACCCTTGACCGAAGGAAGTCCATGTACATCGGGTCGGGCGCGACCTTGAGGAAGGCCCACCCTGGCGCCGCTGGCGGGGCGAGGTGGACGTGATTCGCGGCAATCGTGATGTGGTCGGCGGGGATTCCCGTCCGCATGGCGCATGCTTCGCGAATCAGAAGGACAGCGCTCCGATCGACCATCGTCAGGTCGAGTGAGACGAGCACCCCCGACTCCGCACCATCGCTGAACGCGACCGCATGGGCCAGAAGGTCGCTATCGCCTTGGGGATCCCGACGCAGATTCGTCCCACCCCACGAAGCGATCTCGTCGGCGGGTGTGATGCTGACCGTGCTGGCGCCGGCGCTCCCGGACACGGCCTACTTCCAGTCCTCGTATTCGGCCCGCTGCATCTTCTTCGAGACCTGAAGATGAAGGCCGTCCGGACCGTAGAAATTGGCGATCATGCGGCCTGACCGTGGTATCTGCCGGGGCTCGATATGGAACTTGATTCCAAGGTACTTTCCTTCCGCATACGCCGCCGGAACGTCTTCGACCTCGAGGGAAATGTGATCTATGCCCGGTTGCTGCCCGGGTTTGGTTTCGTGCAGTTCGATCTTCAACGGCGAATCGGGCACACCATTGATCAGGTATACCGACTTGCCGCCGTCGAGCGTGCCCTCCGGATAGAAACCGAGCTTGCGCCAGAATTCGACGGCCTCGTGAATATCGCTCACGAGCAAGTCGATGTGCTCCACCTGTTTGATGCGCATGGCATTTCCTCCAGACTAGCCGGGTGCGGCGATTCTAGACTCACCCGGAAGTTGCGCAAGGCGCCCGCCTCTTTTGACAATGCCCGGGAGGCATCGTAGGCTCCCAGCCGCGAACCTAACGCGGAGCGTGCGACACGATGGGCAGATTCCTTCTGAGAAAGGCGTTCTTCGCACTGCTCACAGT
>JACQUF010000122.1 GCA_016210435.1 Chloroflexota bacterium | reverse complement strand
CCCTGCTCCAGCTGAGCCCGGCGTGCGTCCTCAATCTGCTGAAAGATCTGGTCTCCTGGCTTCACAAAGTCTGGAACGCCCGTGCCTGCCGAGAGCTGGGGATTGAACTGGAGGACGAATTCGGGAGGAGCGCCCGCACCGCCGGAAAATGGCGCCACCTGGGGTTTCATCAGGCCGGCCAACTCGCTCTGGTTCTGGCCGAGGGCGCCCACCGATAACGCAGGCGGAAAAAACGGAGAGGCGGTTCCACCTGCCGCAGGACCTGCGGCGGACCCTCCAGGGATGGCCGACGCGAATAGCGACGGATCGATCTGGATCGAGATGTCCTGGCCGGGTTGGCCGCGAGGTTGGAACTTCAGATCACCAGCGTTCGGTATCAGCACGCCAAAGCCTGCTGCCACCGGACCGCCAGTCCGGCCCGGAGTAGCCAGGGCCGGCGGTGCACCGCCGGGACCTCCCGGCCCTCCCGCTCCACCCGCGGCCGCGGCAGCGAATACGCGTATGTCGCCCGAGGCGAATCCGGTCACGCCGCCCTGGTCAACCTGCAGCGCAGTTGGGGGCGGTATGAAACCCGCAAACTTGCCGTCGGAGAACAGGGCGTGGCCCTGAATTTCCGTGAGGACCGGCTGGCCAGACGCGCCTTGGGCGAAAACCTGAATCTTCTCTTCGATCCTGTCAAGAAGCGCTGGCTTGCCCGCAGCAGTGGCAAAACAGTCAACCCGAATGCAGCCGAGGGCGGGCAGGAATACCTCGCCAGATGGCCCTCCGGGTTCCACGTTGCGGACGATTTCCCTTGGCCGGAACTGTTGGGGTGTCAACGGCTGCCCGTTTGGATCGAATAGCTGTTGAGCAGTACCGGTAATGGCGAACTTGCTGGCCTGCTGGAACAGCTGATCGACGGTGGAAGCCGGAGGGACGGGGACACCCACGACAGGTCCCGCCGCTGACTGCGCTGCAATTTGCTTCGCGATGCCTACGAAGAACTCCTTGTCGATCACCCTCCCCGCTTCAAATCCGGCGATGCCGTTCTCACCGAAAACGACCTTCCCGGGATCAACAAGACCCACCGGCTTTCCGTTGACGTCATTCGCCATCGTGGACGGCAACCGGAACTCACGAACCTTTCCGGCGTCATCCCTGGCGAGCAGCGGGATCTCCTTTGCATTCTTGACTATGCCCGCGGGATCCATCTCGAGAACGTTGGGGATCACGGGAGGCGCGACGGCCTGTCCGTTTGCAGACAGCATGTCTTTCGTGAGCGGTCTCATGCCCTTCGGCTTCCCCGAGTCATCGACTTCGTAGATCGTGGGCACAGCGTTTCCACTCGAGTCGAATGTCACCTGCGGAACCAGAACCTTGCTTGCAAGCCCCGTATCGCTGGTCGAGTCCGACTTGGGGAGGAAAGCGAAGACCGTCGCCGGCACGAATTGCTGAGCGCCGGAAGGGTCAGGAACAAAAAACGTGTCTGCGACCGCCGCACCCGTGGGGTTCCCCTGGGCATCTACGGCCACGATGTCGCCGACTTTCTTGCCAACCGGTTTGCCGGTCGCATCGAATACGACCTCGTCTGGCTTCTTCACTCCGATCACGGCGCCCTTGGCATCGAACAGAGGCATCGCGCTCGGCGGCTCTGATCGCCGGTCGAACTGGTGGATCAGGGCATCCAGGTCCGGCTTCTTTCCCGTCAATTCGTCGGGCTGGACCAGGTTCGCTATGTGCCGGATGAAATCCGCCGGCGTCTGGCCGGCCAGCAGCTTCTGCGGATCGGTATCGCTGGCGTCGAAGGCCTTCACCGCCAGGTTGGCCAGGGCCGCGTCGGCAGCCTTCTCGGTAAGGCCGAAAGTCTCTAACGCACGCGCTCCGCCACGCGACTTCTCTGAAAATGCGTCAATCGCTCTCTGGCGGGCGCGGTCGATATTGCCATCCTGCTTCAGTCCCTGGACCGCGGATTCGCCACCCATGGCGACCACCTGAAGCTCGCCAAGGACCCTGGCCGTCTCTGATGCGCCTTGCGGCGGCGTTGGCCCAGCGGATTCCGAAGAGCGCGGCGCAACCAGGCTGTGCAGGTCCGGCAGTGACGCGCCGGCGCGCTGGACGGCGATCTTGAGGTCTTCCGTGAAGATCAGGTCGATGACATCGATCTTTCCGTTGCCGTCTCGGTCCACGGCTTGCCCGGCGCCAAGCGCCTCGGGGGCGGCCTTGATCAGGGTCGACGACGATGGCGCGATGCTCTTTGGCACCGGAATAGTCGAATTCTGCGAAAGGTCGACGCCGGGCTTGATGACCGCGGCGGTTACTTCATGCTTGTCTCCTGCCGAAGCCGGGTTCAGACCAGCGAATGTAGCCGAGCCGTCCAGGAGGGTAATCCCAAGGTCGACCTGAATTGCCGCCTGGGCGTCTTCGCCAGCAGGCGTGACAAGCGTTACACGTCGCTTCAGCGATCCCTTGGTGCCCTGGATCGTTACGGCGCCGTCTGTGGTGATGAACACCCAGGTGTTCGGCGGCGACGGCGCATCCGCGACGTCGAAGTCGATTTCGCCGTCCAGTACACGCACACGGGCGTGCCGCTCGCCCTTCGGCGGGCCGCCGTCAATGACCTGGTAGAGCTCGACTGCGAGCTGAGTGTTTGGCGAAATGCGAACCTTGCTGCCATCCGAGAAATGCAGGACCGCGGAGGACACGGCCACGGTGCGTACAAACCAGCCCTGCTTCACGGGTTGGCCGCTGAAAGCGTCCTGCCAGGTCGCCGTGTCGGAAACCCGGTACTGGGCCTTGCCTTCGAGCATTTCAAGCGTCATCGAGGGAGTTTCGACCGTGAAGACCGGGGTCGGTGTAGGTGCAATCGGCGT
>JACQUF010000115.1 GCA_016210435.1 Chloroflexota bacterium | reverse complement strand
GTCCCGATCGGAGCCAACGGCGGGCCGCCGGGCAGCTTCCACTTCTCGGAAAGCGCAAAGCCGGTCGGGTTCACCCCGGGGGCGGCCGCGGCCGCGGCCGCCAGGGCGGCGGCCGAGCTCCTGTTCCACGGGCAGAAGGTCGGGACCGTCGAGCTCCGGTCGCCCGTGGGGGTCATCCTCTCGGTTCCCGTTTCGCACGTCGACCTGGACGAGAGTGGAAGCGAACCAGTCGCCACGGCCGGCGTGGTAAAGCGCGGGGGCGACCTCACGGACCCAACGGAAGGGATCACTATCTGCGCCACGGTGAGCCGGACGTCCGAGCAGGGCGTAATGGTCGACGGCGGTCCCGGCGTAGGCCGAGTCACGAGTCCGGGGCTGGCGGTTCCCTTGGGGAAGGCCGCGATAAACCCGGTTCCCCGCCAGATGATCGCGGACGCACTATCGCCAATCCTCCCACCGGGCGCCGGCGCTGGCGTGATCATCTCGGTGCCCGGTGGGGAGGAACTAGCAGCGCGAACCAACATGGCGGAGCAGGGCATTGAGGGCGGGATAGCGATCCTCGGCACCACCGGGATAGTGGATCGCGAACGATCACCTTCGCACGAACGCCTCTAACCACCACCGAAAACGGATTCTTCGCTGCGCTCAGAATGACAATGCTGACGGTTGATTAGTGACCGCTGACGGCTGACGGCTGATGGCTGATCGCTGACCGCTCTCAGCTACCCTGCGGGCGGAAGAGGTCGCCGATGGCGTTGGCGTCGGTGTCGGCCAGCCAGAGGGCCGCGTTCCAGTGCGCGGGCACCAGGGACGCCTGCAGGCTGGAGTGTTTTACCCCCTCACTCAAGGAAACGTCGACGGGGAACCTCAGCAGGAGCGTGAGCATAAGCTGAGTGATCAAGAGGCCCATCGCTATGCCGATTACCAGCCCGCCCACCCGGTCCGGAACCCCTTCCACGTGGAGCGAGAGCATGCCGAGGATGATGTTTCCCAGCGCGTTGAGCAGCAGCCCCACGACGATAACCACCAGGATGAACGCCAGAACCGCGGCGTCGTTTTCGTCCTTCACGAAGGCGGAGAGCAGATCGGCCAGGCCCGGCGACACTCGCCCGCTAAACCAGATGCCGCCGGCGATCCCGATCAGGGCGAAAAGAGAACGCAGCGTCCCGCGGCCGTGCGATACGTAGGCCACCGCCAGAATAATCCCCGTGAAGACTAGATCTAACCAGTTCATAGCTGCCTCCCGGTTAGCCCAGGCAGGGGCAGGAACGAGCCAGATGCGCCGACCAGGGGCGCGGCTTCACTCACCCGACCCGAGCATTTTCAACAATTCCGCCTCTGTCAACACAGTCACCCCCAGCGATCGAGCCTTGTCCAGCTTGGATCCCGGATCCTGGCCAACCACCAGGAAACTGGTGGCCTTGCTCACCGAGTCGGCCACCCTGGCTCCGAGCTTTCTAAGCCTCTCGGCCGCCTCCGGGCGGCTGAACGATTCGAGCCGGCCCGTCAGAACAAACGTCTTGCCCAGGAGAGGAAGCTCCCCTGCCGGGCCATGTCCCGAATCCGAAGTGCGCAGCCCTGCCTTCTTGAGCTTGTTCAAGAGCTCGCGGTTTGCCGGCTCGGCGAAGAACCGGACTACGCTTTCCGCCACCGTCGATCCAATGCCCACGATGTCCGATATCGCTTCCTGGCCGGCGGATGCCAGTCCATCCAGGCTCTTGAACCGCTCGACCAGAAGAGCCGCCGTCTGAGCCCCCACGTGCCGGATGCCCAGCCCAAAGACCAGTCGAGCAAGAGGGCGATCGCGGCTTTCACTGATCGACTTCAGGAGATTGTCCGCGCTCTTCTCTCCTAGACGATCTACTGATTTGAGCCGCTCACGGGAGACGAAATACAGGTCGGCAACATCGTGGACGACTTGCTCCACCACCAGCCGCACGCAGAGGACTCCTCCAAGGCCCTGGATGTCCATGGCATTGCGCGAGGCGAAGTGAAAGAGCCGCTCCTTGAGCTGGGCAGGGCAGGCGGCCCCCGTGCAGTAGGCCATCGCCTCATTCGACAAACGGACCGTCTGAGCGCCGCAGGCCGGGCACCGATCAGGCATCACGAACTCCCTCTCCTGTCCGGTCCGCCTGCTCGTGACCACGCTCACGATTTGAGGAATGACGTCTCCCGCGCGCTGCACCACCACCGTGTCGCCGATCATAACGCCCTTGCGCCTGATCTCGTCCTCGTTGTGCAGGGTGGCGCGCTTGACGACGACGCCCCCGATGTTCACCGGGGTTAGCACCGCCAGCGGGTTGATGGTGCCCGTCCGCCCGACGTTCACGACGATGTTTTCTACCACCGTCGTCGCCTGTATGGCCGGGAACTTGTACGCCGTGGCCCAGCGGGGCTCCCTGCCCACGAAGCCTAGATCGCGCTGGATTGCCAGGG
>JACQUF010000114.1 GCA_016210435.1 Chloroflexota bacterium | reverse complement strand
GCGAACGTCGTGGTGGCGGAGTTCCCGTGAACATCGGTGACTGCCCGCAGGTCGTATCGCCAGGTCCTTGGACCAGGGTTTCTGATGTATTGGTTCCAGGCGCCACCCCCTCCAAACTCATAGGTGGTCCCGTCGCGCGTCCGGACCGTCCACCACGACGGAAGGTCGGCATAGTAGACCTTGATCTGGATGTGGTCGACGTAGGCCAGCGGGCTGTTCGGGGCTGCGCCGATCATGAGGGCCGCACCGAAGTTGCTGGCGTTTATGTCAGCGGGCGTCCAGCTCACGCCCCAACGGTCGGTGGGGCCGCCGTAGGTCCTGACGGTGTCGGTGGATGGCCAGTCGACGCTATTGTCACGCTTGTCGACGCCGGCAACCCCACCGGCCTTCAACAACTGGAGGCTGCCGTCCCTGATCCCCGCGGCGGATGCCCGGCGCTCGATTTGGACCTCGATGCCGCTGATCGTCGCCGCGGACGGAATCGCGAAGGCGAAGTTCGTCGCCTGGAGCGAATCGGAGGCGTAGTTAACGTGCGCGGTCACCTGCGCGCTCGCGTCATTGCTGCTTGTGATGTTGCCGGGATTCGACCAAGCGGGTCCTCCGCAGCAGTCGTCGACGTCGGCTCCCGTCCCAGCGCTTTTCGTGGAAAATAGCCCGAATACGTCGGGAGTTTCCGGGGTGAAGTAGACCGTTATCCGCACGTGGTCGACCGCGATCGTGTGAGAGGAATCGCCACCCGACTGGGAAGCGGAGATTCGCACGCCGAAGCCACTCGGGGTGAAGTCGCCCGCCGTCCAGGATGTGCCCCAGAGGTCCGAACTGCCGCCGTAGGTGGCGTTTGCGTCGGCGATCGGCCATGCGGTACCAGACGCCTTGTTGTCGCCTACGACCGCGCCGGCTTTGAGCAGCCTGACCGTGGTATCGGTGACCGTCGCGCCGGAATTGACGGTCGTCCCCTTTTCGATCGAGACTTGAACACCGTTGATCGTCGCTCCCGACGGAATGCTGAGACCGAAGTTCGTCGCGTCCAGATTGTTTGACGGATTCGGGTAAGCCGCCGTGGCACGGCTGTCGTCGCTCCCGGTGATATTGCCTGGGTTCGACCATGTCGCTGACCCGCCTCCGGCGTCCGCACCGGTACCCGCGCTCTTGGCGCTGGACGTCGCGACGCCGGGCGAGCGCTCGATCTTGAGATTCGAGTCCGAGCGCGTGTACCAGGTGCCGTCCGAGTTCTGTACGAGCTCCCCCTGTATTCCGTTGAGTGACAGGAAGTACTTGCTCAACTCATCGTTGTAGAAGATGTGGGGGAGCGAAACGTCCCAACCGGTGCCAACCCATGACGCCACGTCACGATGGTTCTTGGTCTCGTTCACCGCAGAGCTGTCATAGACGAGCGCGATTCCGGGAAGCGAGTCGCCGGGAACCGGCGGCAGTTGGAACGGATACGAGAACACCGCGCTCCCCGCGTTGAGGTTAGCCTGGAAGTTCTGGACCATGCCCTGGAGTGCGTACGCCGGGTTGGCCTGGCCCGCAAAAATGCTGAAGTGGTCGACCTGAGCGGTGAGGACCCGGTTTGCCACGTCATGCTCCGTCGGCAGAGGCTCCCACCGGTCTTCCGTCTCGTTGAAATAGGCAAGCGTGTATGTGCGATAGTCCAGCCCGCGCACCTCGTCGTCGTCGTAGTGGAGCGTGAGGGTCAAAGGGGCATCGAACGTACGGATCGGCCGGGCTGGTTCCGTCCCCGCGTGGGCAGTCAGGTCGAACTGTCGGAACACCTGCACCGAAGTGGATGGCATCGGAACCAGTGCCCGGTACTCGACAGTCGCGGTCTCCGAAAGCGCCCCCGGTGGCATCCGCACCGCAAGTTTCCCGTCGCCCGACCGAAGGATCGTCTCCTGGCCGGGCGTGTACGCCGCAGAGGTCGGATCGTCGAGAGCGCTGGCCGCTGGCGCCGTCGCGAACGGCGGCGTCGTAGTACCAGCGGTGTCAGAGGTGGCGGCGAATGCCTCGTGGCGTGACCTTGCGTCAGACCGCGACAGCGCAATGACGGCAACGGCCAGAAGGATTACCAGACAGGCCATAAGCCCGACACGCCGGAACGGAAGATTCGACCTCATTACATGCGTACGAGGCACTGCGATGCCGCTCCCGCCGACGCCTTCGGCGTGAAGGCGCAAGCGCGCCCGAGGATTCAAGCCGCGGGGACCTTTCCTTCGGCGCGGGCGGCATCGTACCACGGCATCGAACGACGGTTGAGCGGGTAGCGACCGGATCCGTTACACGAGCGCGATCGTCAGTTGTTGTTGGCGGTATCGTGAGGGTCTCCCCCGTCTCCACCTGTAATGCGGTGGGCTCACCGATCCGCACATAGCCGCCACGCGTACGACTTGTCGATACCGAGCGTCTTCCCTATCTGACCGAAGCTGTGGCCGGCGGCACGCATGGCGCGAGCACGGCGTTGTTTCTCCGCCTTTGACATCTTCGCTGCGGCGCGTGGCGTTGCGGCGCTGACGCTTGGACTCGTGCCTCCTTCCGCGAACATCTTCGACAACTGCGGCCGCCAGAAGCTCGGGAGCTCATTGTGCATAAGGCGACCGGGGATGCCGGCGCGCGGCGCGACGACCCAGACGGATCGTTTGCGCTGGGCCACGGGGATTGAAGCGAAAACGGCCCGGGCGGCATCAAGGTAAGGTTTGAGCTGTTTCCGTTCGAAGCCTTCAGAGAACGGCGCGGGTTCTTTGATGAGGATGGCCCCGGCCGCTCCGATGATGACTGGATCCAAGTGTGCCGAATTCTGGACGTCGAAGATCAGGGTCCAGTCACGTTGCCGGCTCAGGTTGACGATCTCGGCCAGGGCCCGACCTCGGGTGGTCTGCGTTTCCCGAGCGCTGAAGAGCCGATAGGCTTCCGGAAAGGCGACCACGGCACCGTTCGGGAGGGCATCTGGGTCGTCGGCGATGCCGTAGGTGTCCGGAAAGTCCTTCGCGGCGGCCGCTGGTATGGCGACGAGGTAGGGACGGGCGATCGGGCTGAGGAGTTCCAGCAGCCGCAACTGGAGGGCCGTCTTGCCCGAGCCCCGATCGCCAAGGACAAGGACGATGGTTGGATGGGTCACAGCACGCGCAAGAGCCTCGTCTACTGGCGCGACGGACCGCGCTGCGGTTTGCGGCAACGATGGTGTGGATTGTGGCGGGACAGCGGGCGGGATCGCTGGCGAGCGCGCCATGGTTGGGCCGTTGGAAGCGGGAGGACCTATAGGTAAGGCTGGGAGTATGGATCGAAGCCGCTGGCGCTCCGCCTCCGTAGCAAGCTCGGCAAGGAAATTCCAGACCTGCTGCTTTGTCCTAGGGTTGAGCAAACGCCAGACCACCAACCCGGCCAGACCTGCGGCTACGAACTTGCCAAGGTCGTTGTCGGTCATTGCACGAACTTTGAGGCACAGGTTGCTTTGTGGCAGCGGGCAACGGCGTGAGTCAACCAGATGCAACGGTCGGCCGTTGTTTTTTCAGACCTAGTCAACGGGCGAACCTAAGCGGCGCCCGGTTACGCAATCGCCTGCCCGCCACGGCACCGGTTTGTTCACAGCGCCGACAGTTGAAATGGATCGGGGCAACCGGTCTCATCGGCCATCGCCTTCCACCGGAACCAGGTTGCCTGCGTCGTTGTAAACGAACTGGACGTCACGATGGCCATTGGCGCTCGCATCGCTCCCGCCCCGTACGGGCGAAACAGGCGAAACGTCCGAATCGCTCCGGTTGCCAGATACGATGCCGGTGCCGTTTATGTTTCGGTCCAACTCCTGTTTCGGCGAAACGGGGTGTCCAGCCGAAACATCGCCACTCCCGGAATCAGATGCGAGTTGGTCGGCCGTTTCGCCTGTTTCGGATGTTTCGCTTTCAGAAGGAGGAAGATATCGGCACCACGCGTCCCGGAAGTCGCCTGCCTCATAGCCTTTGCGCGAGTCCTTGGGGCCGAAACGAACCTGGTGCGACCGGACCCCGTAGGGCTTCAGCTTTTGAGCCAGCGTTGTTTGAGTGAGTGGTCGGCCGTAAAGATCCGCCCAGGGTGCCTCCGGAGTGGCGACGAGCGAACTGACCAGATCGGCACTCGCGATTCGGTCGCCCCTTTTCTCTCGGAAGATGGCGCGAACATCCGAGAGCAGTCGCACCCCGAGACTGTCGTCCTCGCGGGCGTCGCCACTCGAAAGCGCTATGGCGGTAGCCCGAGCCCGCTCCGACCAATCACCGCCGGCCATGTCAGCGATTGCCAATAGCGGTTCCCACGCATCCGCTGCGCGGTCATCCAACTCAGGCGGCAGCTCCGGCCTGACCCCCGCCAGCTTCAACGTGGCACCTGGCATCCACTTCGCGAGCGCGTCATAAAGGGGAACGGCGTACGCCTTGGCGTCGCGAACGCGAAGGCGCTCGACTTTCTCTCCCTGCGCCTTACGTTTCATGCCGATCCGAATGCTCCGGTCCGCAATGGTGTCCGGGAGCTTGCCGATGCCAGCGATCGCCTTCGGACAGAAGACTGGAAAGTCCCGAAGCTCGAAATCCTTGCCCTTGCCCACGCACAGAGACGCGACGCCGCCATTTCGGAACCCTTCGTTCAGAATCCCGCGTAGGGTCTCGACATACTCAGTCGAGCCTTTGAAGGCCGCGTCCGACTCGTCCAATAGCAGTGTGGGGGTGTCGCGCGCGATCCGGCGGACCAACACGGCAGCTGACACATGCCCCGTCATCCACGGCTTCCAGACAATCAGGGAAAGCACTTCGAGGACTCGTGTCTTGCCCGACCGTTTTTCGGCCGAGGTGATTTGCAAATACGGTGTGACATCGGCTGCGGCGCAGGTCCACGTATGGACGACCCACAACGCGATGGCGACTCGCTCGTGCTCGCCCATCACCAGATAGCGCCGCGTCAGCTCCGCTATGCCGTCGAGGATCGCTGCGAGGCTCATCGCGGTCATCTTCGATACCCGTGTTCGTCGGCCCAGCGAGTCGCCCAGGCCGAAGCTTCGGGCAGCGATGCCCCGAACGCTGCCATCAGATCCGACCACCACCGAATCGCCTGAGCCCGACTACGGAAGGCGGAGCGCCAAAACAGGCGCCGCTGTTCGTGGATGTTGCGCGGGACTAGGTCCATGGGATGTAGTCCCGCCGGCCCTCCAAACGGGCCGACCGGCCGCAAAGGGCCGGATTGAGCGTCCTAGCCATTACTGTTGGCTTGGGCGCTCTTGTTTCCGTTCGATTCTTTGGGACGGCCCATCGCTTCGAGAGCCGCGACCGGGACCACGATCTTGCGGCCGAACTTTAGCGTCGGGATTCTGCCCCGCTTTGCTTCCCGGTAGCACGTCTTCAGCCCGATGTTCAGGCGACGGGCGCACTCTTGCATCGAAATGGCGACTTCGTTTGACACCCTTCACGTTCCTTTCGTCGTTTTGGTCGTCGGCAGGCTGCACGACTGCCCCTTGCCGCCCTTGGCGGTGAACGGTATACTGTCGCACAGGTCTTTATGGAACACTGTTGTTGCGTCGGAGTGTCTTATTCATGGCCGCACCAGACCCGATCCAGCTTCAAGTCCAGCGGTCGATAGACCGCGGCATTCCGAAGAAACAGATCGCCATTGACCTCCGCGAAATGGGCATTCCCGACACGAAAATCGCGCTGCTGCTGGAAGTTCATCGGTCGACGATCATTCGATGGCTGGGAGCTAGGCGGATATCCGCACTTACTCCGGCAGGTACGGCGAGAGCCAGGGAATCATGGCCCGCAGCGCGTGAGTGGTCCAAAGAGTTCACAGCGCAAGAAGTTGAACGCCGAACGGGTTGGCGGTCCGACTTCGCCGTGCGGATCGTTCGAGGGGTGGAGATGGCGAAGCGGAGGGGCAACCGCTGGATGCCCTGGTTCGTCCGCCTGTGGGTCGAGTCTGTTGAGCGGGGTGACCTCGCTCCGGCGTTGATGGCCGGCCTCACGGTTTTAACGGAGTGGCTCGGTGAACCAGCGTGCACCGGCCTCCGAGACTTGATTCTGGATCGGAAGCCCTTTGAGGGGGAAATCGAGTTGGCGCGCCTAAATGACCTGCGTGAACCGACTCGCATTCCGCCGCCGACAGACGCTCAGCGCCTGGAGGCGGAACAGAGACTCCTTCTATATCGCAATGCGCGCAAGGGGTTTGGCCCAGCAGCGCGCCCATTTCTGACGGCGATTCGCGACCGCGTCGACTCCCTGAGCCTGGAAAGCCTGCTCAACCTGCCCGCCGGTGGACAGCCCGATCCTTATGCGGCGTTGGCGGAACTCTTGGAACGCTGGCCGTTGGCCGACGTCGATTCCGACATGTCTGGTTTGGCTTACGACCTGACAGGCGACGAGGGCGAAGGCTGGGGCAACGTGGCACGGCTTGGCAACTGGCAACTATTGATGCGGGTATTTATGCACAGGCCGTTGAACGAGGAGAAAGTGCGATGAAGACCAACGGCCGACGGCGAGAAGAGGGATCGATCACGTCGTACAAGGACGGTTGGCGAATATGGGTGACAGTGGGGAGGAACGCCGCCGGCAAGTGGATTCGGAAATCCGAGATCGTCACAAGCCCGCTGAAGGACGACGCGCGCAGGCGTTTGCGCGCGCTCCTGCAAGAGATCGAAATTGGCTCCTACGACGCGGCCGACTCGGTGACCTTCGCGCAGTTCTTCCGGCGATGGTGGCCATCGAAGGCCGCTAACCTGTCCCCTACTTCCGCGGTCGGCGTGCGGCGCGTCCTCGAAAAATACGCCATTCCCCGAATCGGTCGGCGTCCGGTCGACCGCATCAAGGCGACAGACCTTAGCCCGCTCATCGGTGCACTAGTCGAACGGGAACGGGTCGGCCAGTCGATCAAGTTATTCCAAGCCCTGCGACTTACCTTCAACGCGGCAGTTAAGCAGCGGGTTATCCCGAGATCGCCAATGGAAGGCGTCGAAAAGCCCCGGCAACCACACCACGAAATGCGGACCTTGACGCCAGAGGAATGGCGCCGGATCGAGGCAGACCTCATCGAACGGGATTCGTGGGCGCTTGTACCCTTCACGGTCCTCTTGACGTGCGGTTTGAGACGTTCAGAGTGTTGCGCGCTCAGGTGGTCCGATATCGACCTCGACGGCCGCATCTTGACAGTCCAGCGTAGTTACCACGTCCTACCGGGCCGGAAGTCGGTAGTACGGTCGCCCAAGACGAAGCAGAGTCGCCGGACACTGGCACTTGACCCCTGGACCGCCCAACGGTTGAAGGAACACCACGCCGCCGCGATCAATGCGGCTCAGATGCTGGGCCGGCCATTCTCCGAGAATGATTACTTGTTTGCGAGATTGGATGGCTCGCCCTGGCCACCGGACACCTTGACTCAGCATTGGGACCGCACCGTTGCCCGCGTCGGGATCAGATGCCGCCTGCATGACCTTCGACACAGCTCGGCGTCGCTGTTGTTGGCCAGCGGCAGCGATATTCGGCTGATATCCGCGAGGCTCGGCCATGCCTCACCAGGCTTCACGCTCTCGACCTACGCGCACCTGCTACCCGACGCTCAGGCCGAGGCAGCGGAACGGCTCGGTGCCCTCCTCCAAAACGGACATCGGCCAGCCCTGTCCGCGGGCGGCGAAAACGGGGAGATCGCACACGTTTCAGCACACGCGGCGTCGTGAGGGTCGATGTTGGGGTGTGTTGGCTAGCTTCCGTGTAGATATGGTGGGCCCGGCAGGAATTGAACCTGCGACCAAGCGGTTATGAGCCGCCCGCTCT
>JACQUF010000006.1 GCA_016210435.1 Chloroflexota bacterium | reverse complement strand
CCGGATTTCGAGACCGGGGAATACTCAAAAAACGAGAAGGCCTTCCGCGGGTTCTTCGTGAATATTTACGGGGTGCGCAGTGACAAGTACCTGAAATCGGGCGGAAATGTGTCGCCGGAGGGTCTGCAGACCAGAGACGGCGTTGAACTTCCCCTCCGCCGCTCGGGTGCCGTCGCCATCGAAACAGCCGGCAATTTCAACAAGCTGGGTTGGATACTGACGCCGGTGGACGATGAGTGGTGGATCGCGGACTACCGGAATGATCTGCCCACAGACCTGTACTCGATTGCGATGCACGAGATAGGACACTCGCTGCTCTTCAATCCAGGCCATCCTGGATTCGCAAGATTCCAGAAAGATGGGGTGGACGGATCAGTGGACGATGCGCTGGTGGTGGCCTATCAAGGCGGTAAGGCATACCTCCACGCGAGCTCCCATCTTGTCGGAAGCGTTGACAGGTTGAGCAAGAAAGGCGCCTTCGGCTTTGGCGAGGCTGGGACTAACCAGTTCAAAGGAATCATCATGCCGCCACGCCGGTGGCTTATTACGAAGCTGGACCTGCTCGTGGCCCAGGCCGCGGGATACAAGCTGCGCCAGACGTCTGCATTCGTCCCTTTGTCACACGCAACATCAGGCCTGTCTGACGCGACGGTTGCGGTGCAGTACCGGCAGGCCTTGCAGGCGTCGGGCGGGATACCCTCCTACTACTGGGCAATCGAGACCGGCAACCTCCCGAAGGGCCTCGCTCTGGACTCTTTCACAGGCGAAATCACCGGAATCCCGGAAGAGGCCGGGAGCTTCAACTTCGTCGCCAGGCTCCGCGACGGCGACGACGCGAATCCTGGCGTGACGTTGCCGGCGAGCATCAACGTGCGCAATCCGTAGGGCCCAAGCCACAACTGGAGGAAGGAAGATGATCGTCGCTCGGTTCAAAGTGAAATGCCGGCCTGAGAAAACCCAGGAAGCGCTGGTCCTGTTCCGCGATGTTGTGACGGCCAGCAGGCCGCTGGAAGGCGTCGTCAACTTCGACATGGGCAGGGACATAACCGACTCGAATGCATTCATCGCCACCGAAGTGTTCAAGGACCGTGCCGCGCTCGATCGCCAGGAGTCGCTGCCCCAGGTCAAGAAGGTGATGGGCCTCTTTGATCAGTTGCTGGCGTCCCCACCGGAGTGGACGATCTTCGAAGCCTCGCCGGCCGAGTCGTAGGGGACTGTTCTTAGCCTGCCGCCGTTGCACATAGGCGTCTCACGCCGCCTTTTGTGGACCGCGCCAGAACCGGCCCGTAGAATGAGCCGACTATTCGGGCAGCTCCATTGATGGAGATAGCGGATGACTAGCACGCCACTTTCGCCGGACGCGATCGCGCAGATCAAGCAGGCGGCCGGCGATCACTTGTTCCTTCACGCCCAGCAGACCGCTGACTGGCGCGGCGCCGGCCCACGCATGTACGTCAAGGGTGACGGCGTCTGGGTCTGGGACGCCCAGGGCAACAAGTACCTCGATGCGATGGCCGGCCTCTGGTTCAAATCGGCGGGATACGGCCGCAAAGAGATCGCCGATGCCGTCTACAAGCAGATGACGGAAATCGATTCGCCGCCGGCGGGCGGAGTCGTCCCAGTCCAGGCGCAGGTGGCCGCAAAGGTCGCCTCGCTCTACCACGACAAGAATGCCCGGCTGTTCCTCGTATCGGGCGGTTCAGAGGCCGTAGAGACCGCCGTGAAGATGGCGAAGAAATACCATCACCTGAACGGGAAGGGCGGGAAATACAAGATCCTGGCTCGCCGCGGCTCTTACCACGGCGGCACCGCGATGTCGGCGAGCCTGGGACGGGCCAACGCCGACACGATGGGACCTGAAATGGTCGGCGCGATCAACGTGGTCAACACGACCCCGTATCGCTGCGCCTACTGCGACGGCAAATGCAACCTGAAGTGCGCAAACGAAATCGAGACCGTGATCCAGTTCCAGGGCGCGGACAGCGTCGCGGCGATCATCGCGGAGCCGATTTCTGCAGCCGCCGGCATTCATGTCCCGCACAAAGACTACTGGCCCAGGCTGCGCGAGATCGCCGACAAGTACGACGTGCTGCTGATCGCCGATGAGGTCATCACAGGCTTCGGCCGGCTGGGGAGCTGGTTCGGGACCGAACGTTTTGGCGTAAAGCCGGACCTCACGACGGTGGCGAAGGCCCTCTCGAGCGGGTACGCGCCGATCGCCGCGGCAATTGCCACAAAGAAGGTAGCCGACGCGTTCATCGGAGACCAGTCGAAGACCTTCCGGCATCTGATCACCTTCGGAGGCCACCCGATCGCCGCCGCGGCCGCCGTCAAGAACCTCGAGATTTACGAGCGTGAAAAGCTGGTCGAAAACTCCCGCAAGATGGGCGAGTACCTGTTCGATCAGCTCCAGAAGCTGTACGAGCACTCGATCGTCGGTGAAGTGCGCGGCGGATACGGGCTGCTGGCCGCGGTCGAACTCGCCCAGGACCGGCAAACGAAAAAGCAGTTCCCGAAAGAAGCCGGACTTGCGACGAAGGTTCCACAGAAGCTCACAAAGAAAGGGATCGTGAGCTTCCGCGCCGCTGATCTGATCGCCCTCTGTCCGCCGCTCATCATCACCAGGGAGCAGATCGATTTCATCGTGAAGGTCCTCGATGAGACGATCGGCGAACTGGAACAGGAACTGGGAGTCAAATAGTCTCCCGGCCGCCTACAGTCGCGCGCTGAATACGGATAACATTGCGGTAAATACAGATGCGGGTTGACGGGTAACCATCCGGTAATCGATACTGCCGCCCGACAGTCCGATCAAGGGATGCGGGATATTTTTGCATCCTCGACGGTCATCAAACGTGGTCAAGGAGACGCCATGGCTGGCACGACAACTGTAAATACAGGCGCCGCAATCCGGCCCCAGGACCGGGACGCGTTTGGTCCGTCGACAATCCGGGAAGAGGTTATTCTCGACGTAAAGGACCTGCGGACCTATTTCACGACTCGCTGGGGCACGGTGAAGGCGGTTGATGGGCTCAGCTTCTCCCTGCGAAAGGGTGAAACGCTCGGCATCGTCGGCGAATCCGGTTCGGGCAAGTCGGTAACCTCGCTTTCGGTCATGCGACTCGTGCCTTCGCCGCCAGGTCACATCGTCGGCGGCCAGATCGTCCTGGACGGAGTCGACCTTCTCCAGCTGTCGGAAGGTGAGATGTCCAAGGTCCGGGGCGACAAGGTCTCGATGATTCTCCAGGACCCGATGACCGCCCTGAACCCGGTGTTCAACGTTGAAAACCAGGTTGGCGAGGCGATCCGCATTCACCAGGGCCTGCGCGGGCGGAGACTCCTCGACAAGATCATCGAGGCGCTCCGCAAAGTCCGTATCCCCGCACCTGAGACGCGCGTGAAGGACTACCCGCATCAACTCTCGGGCGGCATGCGCCAGCGCGTCGTCGGCGCGATCGGTATTTCCTGCGAACCCCTCGTGCTAATCGCCGACGAGCCAACGACTTCCCTCGACGTCACGATTCAGGCGGCATACCTGCGCCTGCTCAAAGAAATACAGGCCGAGACCGGGCTTGCGATCATTTTCATCACGCACGACTTCGGGATCGTCGCCAAGATGTGCGACCGAGTGGCGGTCATGTACGCAGGGAAGATCGTCGAGACCGGCGACGTCCGCCAGATCTTCAACAGCCCAAAGCATCCGTACACCGAGGCGTTACTCGCTTCGGTACCGAAACTCGAAGAAAAGACTGATCGCCTGTATGCGATCGCGGGCCAGCCGCCGGCCCTGTACAACCTTCCACCGGGATGCTCGTTCGCACCGCGTTGCCCGTACGTAACTGACCGCTGCAAAGAGGAGTACCCGCCGTTGTTCAGCGCCGAAGACAAACACATTACCGCGTGCTGGAACTGGGAGCAGGTTGGGAAGGTCCGATGACCACTACAGCCGAGGCACAACGACCGAAAATTGTCACCGGCATATCGCACCTTGCGACACCCAAGGACGAGATTCTTATCGAGTCTCAGCACCTTAAGAAATACTTCCCGGTCGCGCGCGGCTGGTCGCTGTTCGGCGGCAAGGCGAGCCTCAAGGCCGTCGACGGCATCTCTTTCGCGATACGGGCGGGAGAGACGTTCGGGCTGGTCGGAGAGTCGGGCTGTGGCAAGACGACATCCGCCAAGATGGTGCTCAACCTTGAACGCCCCACCGCGGGGGACATCCTGTTCGAGGGCAACAGCATCCTCAAGATGGACAAGGACACACGCCACAACTTCCGCACCAACGTGCAGGCGGTGTTCCAGGACCCGTGGTCTTCCCTGAACCCGAGGATGCGCGTGCGTTCGATCGTCGGCGAGCCGATGGAAATCGCCACGAACATGACCCGCCAGCAGATCGACAAGCGGGTCGGCGACCTTCTGACCGAAGTCGGCCTCAACCCCTATCAAGCGAACCTTTACCCGCACGAGTTCTCAGGCGGGCAGCGCCAACGCATCGGAATCGCCCGTGCACTGGCATTGAACCCGAGGCTGGTCGTTCTCGACGAGCCGGTCTCCGCGCTGGACGTGTCAATTCGTGCGCAGATCATGAACCTGCTCGTCGATCTGCAGAAGCAGCACGGCCTGGCTTACATGCTGATTGCGCACAATCTGGCCACGGTGCGGTACATGTGCCACAGGGTCGCCGTCATGTACCTGGGCAAGATCGTTGAGATGGGAGACACCGACCCGCTCTTCGACGATCCGCTCCACCCCTACACGAGGGCGCTGATCTCGGCCGCGCTGCCGTCGCACCCGGACATCAAGCGAGAAGAGATCATTCTGCCGGGCGAAGTGCCGTCCCCGATCAACCCACCATCCGGGTGCACGTTCAATCCACGCTGCCCGGTGAAAATCGGGGCGGTCTGCGAGGAACTGCGACCGGTTCTCGCCGAGGAGAAATCGCGTCACTGGGTCTCGTGCCACTTGTACGAGGCAAGCGCCAAGGCGGCTGAACAGGCCGCAGCGGCAGAGCGGACGTCGACGTCAACCGCTTCGACTGACGGTCGCAAGGCCTAGTCCATCGCGGGTCTGCAGTGAAGGGCCCCTCTGGCGAGAGGGGCCTTCTTTTTGGCTGGCTGTGCGGATCAGGTACGTTTGTGGAGCTGCGCTTCATGGGCGACGCCCGCTCCTCTTCCACCGGAAGCGGCGGGGTGCCGGGTTAAGTTCCCCTCTCCCGCTGGGAGAGGGTTGGGGTGGCCAGTTAAGTTCCCCTCTCCCGCTGGGAGAGGGTTGGGGTGACCAGTGAAGTCCCCTCTCCCGCTGGGAGAGGGTTGGGGTGACCAGTTAAGCTCCCCTCTCCCGCTGGGAGAGGGTTGGGGTGACCAGTTAAGTTCCCCTCTCCCGCTGGGAGTGGGTTGGGGTGAGGGCGACAGTGTATGCGGCCTCGAAGCGCTGGCCGGCGGTTGAGCGGCTGGTGCATGATTGCGTGCAAACCGCGCCGGGAGGGAACGATGAAAGCCGGAGAAATCAGAGATTTGTACGAATACAATTACTGGGCGAATGGGAAAGTCCTGGATGCGGCTGCCAGGGTCAAGAACGAGGAATTCATCGCGCCCGCCGGGATGAACTACATGAGCCTGCGGGGCACTCTTGCCCATATCCTCGGTGCAGAATGGGTGTGGCGTACGCGATGCCAGGAGGGCAAGTCGCCTGCCGCTCTTCCCAGGCAGGAGGATTTCAAGGACCTGGCCACACTTCGGTCTCGCTGGAAATACGAAGAGGGCGCCATGCGCTCATACGTTGGCGGCCTGACTGACGCCGACCTGGAGAGGCTGGTTACCTACCGGAGTACCGAAGGAGTCGAGTATCGGGCGGTCCTGTGGAAGATCCTCGCGCACGTCGTGAACCACGGAACGCAACACCGCAGTGAGGCCGCGGTCAGGCTGACGGAGCTTGGCGCGTCGCCTGGTGACCTCGACTTCATCATGCTGGCGCGAACGAAGGCAACCTGACGCCCGCGAGCGAACGTGGCTCCCGGACCAGGATTCGAACCTGGGCTAGAGGATCCAAAGTCCTCTGTCCTACCACTAGACGATCCGGGAGTGACGGGCGGCCATTATGGCCGCGGCGACTCTCAAGCCAGTATAGCTTGGGCACATCGCCTTCTTCGTCGGGGGCTCACGCGGTGACCGAACAAAAAAACATCTTCGCCGGCCTCCCGGATGCGCGTTCGGGCGAGGTCACAGATGTGCTCACGGAAAGTCGAAATACTCGGATCGAGCGAATCGTTTCGCGCGGGCAGGCGTCGGCGCCGGGGTTTTGGTACGACCAGGAACAGCATGAATGGGTCGTCGTGCTGCGCGGGCGGGCGAGGCTCCGAATTGAGAGGGATGAGACAGAACTCTTGCTCAGGCCGGGCGACTACGTGAACATACCGGCGCACGTTCGCCACCGGGTAGAGTGGACCGACCCGGATCAAGACACGGTCTGGCTGGCTGTGCATTACACGTAGCTAGGCGGACCGCTTGAATGCGTGCTGGGGGGACGATGAGGGCTGACGAAGTCCGCACGCTCTTCGAGTACAACTACTGGGCCAACAAGAGGCTTCAGGAAGTGGCTGCCAAGGCGCCTCCGGACGAGTTGACGCGCGCCCGCGGCATGAACTGCCAGAGCGTGCTCGGCACGCTCGTGCACATCCTCGACGCCGAATGGTCCTGGAGGGTGGGCTGCCAGACGGGTGCCTGGCCGGAAGAAGACCTCAGCGTCCAGACGATTCCCGACCTGGCCGCCCTGGGCGCCCGGTGGGGCCAGGACGCCGGGGAGATGCGCACTTTCCTTGCCGGGCTCACCGACGAAGACGTGGGCGCGGCGAGGACGTTCCGCTCGGGACCGGACCGCGAGCGCGAGTGGCCACTTTGGCAAGTCCTTGTCCACGTGGTGAACCACGGGACACAGCACAGGGCTGAGGCGGCGGACCGCCTGACCCAGCTGGGTCAATCGCCCGGCAGCCTCGACTTCATCAGGTTTGTCTCGACCAGAGACCGATAGTGGCGGACGCTAAACCCCCGCGAGTTCCCTCAGAGACTTGAGCAACCGGTCCACCTGCTCCCTGTTGGCCGCCTCGGCGTAGACGCGAATCAACGGCTCTGTGCCAGAAAAGCGCATTACCGTCCATGCGCCGCCGCCAAACAGCAGCCGGATGCCATCCGAGCGATCGATCCGCTCCACCCTTAGGCCGCCGACTTCTTGGGGATTCGCCTCAGTGACCCGCTTCTGGATTTCGCCGCGCTTGGCTTCATCGAACTGGAGGTCGACTCGCTCGAAATAGTGGGGACCGGTGACCGCGTGAAGCTCCTTCAACAGCTCGGATGGCCGCTTGCCCGTCGTCACAACGGCCTCCAGGACCAGCAGGCCGCTCAGGATGCCGTCACGTTCGGGAATGTGGCCGCGGAAGGCATATCCCCCGCTTTCTTCGCCTCCCATCAGCGCTTTGAGTTCGAGCATCTTCGGGCCGACGAACTTGAAGCCAACAGGCGTGCGCGGAACATCGACCCCGTATTTTTCGCCCAGACGCTCGACCATCGAGCTCATCGTGATAGTGCAGACGATAGCACCGCGCTCGCCGCGCCGGCCGAGCAGGTGATGCGCGATGAGCGAGAACGCCTCGAGCGTCGTCAGGTAGCGGCCGGTCTCATCGATCACGCCCAGCCGGTCGGCATCCCCGTCGAGTGCCAGTCCAATGTCCGCTGCCCGGCTTCGCACCGCGTCGGATAGTTGCTTCAGATTCGACGCGACAGGTTCGGGTTGCGCAAAGCCAGGAAATGCCGGATTGCGCTCGCCATGGATCTCTTCGACCTCCAGATTCGCGCCCTTCAACAATGCGGGCAGATACCCTGCGCCCGCGCCATACATGGAGTCAACGACCACCTTCAGGCGGGCCTGCCGGAACCGCTTGAGGTCAAGCAAGCGCTCCATCTGCGCCAGATACGCCGGGATCGGATCGAATTTTCTGACCATTCCCGCACGGATCGCGTCCGACAACCGGGACCGCTTCACCTGCGACCTGCCGCCGAACACCTGGCCGATGCGTTCCTCGAGCTTCGCCACCATCTCAGGGGGCGCGCTGTTCCCGAGCGGCGTCTTCACTTTGAATCCGTTGTAGCTGCCGGGGTTGTGGCTCGCGGTGATCAGCGCTGCCCCACCTGCCTTCAGGTGAGTCACCGCGTAGCTTCCCGCGGGAGTCGGGGTCGGGCGGTCGACCAGGTGCGTCGTTATCCCATTGGCCGCCATGACCTCTGCGACAGCATCGGCGAACCGCTCAGATGCAAACCGCGTGTCGTATGCGACCACCACGCCCTTGCGCGCGTCGCCGGACGCGTTCAACTCGTCCGCCAGGCCCTGCGCGCAGACGCGTACGTTAGCGAACGTGAAGTCCTCGGCGATGATGGCTCGCCAGCCGTCGGTCCCAAACTTGATTGGTCTAACGGCTGAGCCCTGAGCCATCCTCAGTCTCCCCCCGCTCGCGCGGGCGCAGCCTCCGTCACTTTGCCCATCTTGGAAATGGCCCGCCGCAATTCGTCGACTTTGTTGAGGTGCTCCCAGGGCAGGTCGATGTCGTCGCGTCCAAAATGCCCGTACGCTGCGGTCTGCCTGTAGATCGGGCGCCGGAGGTCAAGGTCACGGATGATGGCGCCAGGCCTCAGGTCGAAATGGTCCTGAATCAGCCTGACGATTTCGGTGTTTGAAACCTTCCCAGTGCCGTACGTCTCAGCCCAGATCGAAAGCGGCCTGGCGACGCCGATGGCGTACGCGATCTGCACTTCGAGGCGGTCCGCAAGGCCTGCCGCGACCACGTTCTTGGCGACCCACCTGGCTGCGTAGGCCCCGGACCGGTCCACTTTCGTCGGGTCCTTGCCTGAGAAACATCCACCACCGTGGCGGGCGCTTCCGCCATAGCTGTCGACGATGATCTTGCGGCCAGTGAGGCCTGAATCCCCATGAGGCCCGCCGATGACGAAGCGGCCCGACGGGTTTACGTAGTACCGGGTGTTCTTGTCGAGATACTCGGCGGGAATGACTGCCTTCACGACTTGCTCGATCACTTCTGCGGTGATCTGGCCGTTCGTAACCTCAGGGTTGTGCTGCGTGCTCACCAGCACCGTGTGGACGCGCAACGGCCGGTGATCCGAGGAGTACTCGACGGTCACCTGG
>JACQUF010000106.1 GCA_016210435.1 Chloroflexota bacterium | reverse complement strand
GGCCGCTTGGCATGCCAGGGCCTGGCTTCCGCGAACGCCGCCGATGCCCGCAGAAGCGTCGCCTCATCAGCAAGGTCAGTGACGATCTGCAGGCCGATGGGCATTCCCGGCGAATCGAAACCCGCGGGAATTGATGCCGATGGATTCCAGCTGATGTTGAAGGCCATCGTGAACGGCAAGGCGCCGTAGGGGATCCCGGCCGCCGACTTCATTGCCGGCTTGCCACCGATCTCCTTGGGCGGGTTGCGATGCGGAAACGCCGTGACTGCGCCAGTCGGCATGATCAGCAGATCGAATTTCTCGAAGAAATCCCCCAGCTGGCAGCGCAGCGCATCGGCCTGTCGAAGCGCGGCCGAGTACTGCGCGGCGGTTATCTGAGCCCCCCGGTAGTTCATCGACACCGTATACGGCATCAGGTCCTCTAGCCGCTCCTCGACCAGATGCCCGTACATGGCCTTCTGGTTCCCGCACCACACTACGTACCAGTATTCGAACGGGGACGGATCGAATTTGAGCTTCGCCTCCTCGACGTGCGCTCCCAGTGATTCGAATGCCTTCGCAGAGGCCGTGACCGACTTCGCGATGTCCGGGTCTACCGGAGCGAAGCCGCAATCTACCGTGTAGCCGACCCGCATCCCCTTCACGCCACCGTGACAGTGCGACGGAAAGTCCGGGACCGGCTGGCGAAGCGACCCCGGGTCACGGATGTCGTGTCCCGACATCGCCTTCATCAGGATCGCCGAGTCGAGGACATTCCAGGTCATCGGTCCGCTTGTGGAAGTCTGGTTGGTGGCGGGCTTTGCCACGCCGCCGTAGCGCGGTATGCGGCCCTGAGTTGGCTTGATCCCGTACAGGCCTGTGAAATGACACGGAAGCCGCACCGAACCCCCGCCGTCCGTGCCGGTTGCGATCGAGACCATGCCTGCCGCCACGCTCGCCGCGGCCCCGCCGCTCGATCCGCCCGGTGTGCGCATTACGTCCCATGGGTTGTTGCAGGGTGGGGCTATCCTCGTAAACGTCTCCGCACTATTGCCGAATTCAGGCGTATTGGTCTTGCCAACGATGACCGCTCCGGACTTGCGCACACGCTCGACGACTATCGAATCGGTTTCCGGTATCCAGTTCTCGTAGACCTTGCAGCCGAGCGTTGTTCGCAGTCCCTTGGTGAGCTCGAGGTCCTTCACCGAGATTGGGACTCCGATGAGGGCAGGAAGCTCAGCTGGTGACTCCGCCTGCCTGACGGCCTCGTCTGCAGCGTCGGCAGCCTTGAGCGCGCCTTCGTGATCGACGGTTATGAAAGCGTGAAGCTGAGGCTCAAGCGCATCGATCCGCCTCAGCGAGGCTTCTGTCAACTCGCGCGCCGAGACCTTTTTCTGAACGATCAGCTCCCGCTGCCTGTGCGCCGGCATGAACATCAATTCCTGGTCAGACAATTTCCAACTCCCTGCTTCCCGCACTGGGCCTGTCGAAGATTACCTCCCTGGGTCCGTGAGGCCTAGTTCATTACAGCGCCACCGTTGACGTTGAGCCCCTGGCCCGTTATCTCGCTGGCATCGTCTGATGCGAGGAACGCAACCGCCTTGCCGATGTCTTCCGGCGTCTGCGGCCGTCCGAGTGGGGTACGCGACTTGACGCTCGCATCGAAGACTTCCCGAGGCGTCCTTCCCTTCCATGCCGCGTCGGTCGCCACCCGGTTTTCCGCAATCTTCTCCCACATCGGCGTCCAGAGCGTGCCCGGACAGACGCAGTTCACATTGATGTTGTATTGCGAGAGCATCAGTGCCGCGTGATGTGTGTACTGGATCGCTGCCGCCTTGGAGACGCTGTAGGGGATCCCTACCGTTCCAAGGCCGACCACCGCGCCGCGCGGCTTCCGCCCGCCGTGCGACGCAACGATCACGATCCTCCCGAAATGTCGGTCACGCATATGCAGGGCGATCGCGTCGACCGTATGCGCCACGCCCTTTACGTTCACATCGAACGTGACGTCCCAATCCTCCTCCGAGTAGTGGGGACGTTCGGTAAAACCCGCGGCGCCGATCACACCCGCGTTTGCTACGCAGATGTCAATCCGGCCCAACCCCGCGATTGCCCTCCTGACCGCATTTTCGATCGATGAACGAGACGTTACGTCGGCCTGCAGGGCAAGGCTTTTCCGCCCTTTCGCGGCGACCTCGCGGGCGACCGATTCGGCGCTCGACAGGTCGAGATCGCACACCGCCACGTCTGCCCCTCGTTCCGCGAGCACAACAGCGATACCGCGACCGATACCGCGGCCCGCGCCGGTGACAAAGGCAGACTTCCCTGTGAGCTGGTCGTGCATCTGGTTCTCCCTGGCCTACGCGTGGTGATGCCGTTGTCGCCCCCGTCCCGGTGAGAGTTGGCGGGATCGCTTGCAGACCGGGCCCACATTATGCGCTCCGACCGCTTCCACCGCGACTGGCTTGTAAACTGGGGAGTCTGTCGCCCATTTGCGGCTCGTCAGCCAGGCGAGCCGCAGGAGAAATTCACTTGCAGCGCACCCTGACCCGGCCTGTCGATCTCGAGACGATCGTTTCGCTTGCGAAACGCCGCGGTTTCGTCTTCCAGAGCAGTGAAGTCTACGGTGGCCTCGGTAGCGTCTGGGACTATGGACCGCTCGGCGTCGAAATGAAACGAAACGTGAAGGACGCCTGGTGGCGGGCGATGGTACGGGAGCGCGACGACATCGTCGGCATCGACGCCGCCATCCTGATGCACCCGCAGGTATGGGTGGCGAGCGGGCACGTCTCCGGGTTTGTCGATCCGCTTGTCGAGTGCGAGGAGTGTCACCGTCGATTTCGAGCCGACCAGGTGGGCGGAAGCCGGTGCCCGGAATGCGGCGGAAAGCTGGGTGAGCCTCGCCAGTTCAACCTGATGTTCAAGACATTCATGGGCCCCGTCGAGGACGAGGCGGCCCGGATCTACCTGCGACCCGAAACCGCGCAGGGCATCTTCGTAAACTTCACGAATATCCAGACCACGACCCGCCGCAGGCTGCCCTTCGGCATCGCCCAGGTCGGCAAGACTTTTCGAAACGAGATCACGCCCGGGAACTTCATCTTCAGGACGCGCGAGTTCGAGCAGATGGAGATGGAGTTCTTCTGCAAGCCAGAAGACGCCGACCGCTGGTTCCAGGACTGGGTCGATTTCTCGATGGGTTTCTTCCGCAGGTACGGTCTGCGGGCGGAGAACCTTAGGACGCGTGTCCACACCGACGAGGAACGTCCGCACTACGCCAAAGCTGCGGTTGACGTGGAATACAACTTTTCCTGGGGGTGGTCGGAGCTGGAGACGGTCAACAACCGCACCGATTACGACCTTGGCAACCACGCGAAGCACAGCGGCAAGGACATGACTTATTTCGATGAGGACACGAAGTCAAGGTACGTGCCCTACGTGATCGAACCCGCCATGGGTGCCGATCGGACGATGCTGGCGCTGCTCGTGGATGCATACGACGAGGAGCCGGGCGAAAAGGAAACGCGTGTCGTGATGCGTCTGCACCCTGATATCGCGCCGATCGCTGTCGCGGTCCTGCCGCTGAGCCGCAACGACAAGTTGCTGCCGACTGCGCGACAGGTGTACGAGATCGTGCGGCCGCATTTCAATAGCCAGTTCGACGATACGCAGAGCATTGGCCGGCGATACCGCCGCCTAGACGAGATCGGGTCACCG
>JACQUF010000102.1 GCA_016210435.1 Chloroflexota bacterium | reverse complement strand
GCCTTTGTAAGCCAGATAGGCGATCCGGAGGTTCTTGCCAAGAGCAAGGGTGCCTTGCCGTGTAAAGTTCGTGTCCGCCAGCAGGTGTCCCTTCCGGACTCGATCACCAACCTTGACGTGTAGCTGCGAGGTCAGACCGACATCGGAGTTGAGGGGGAAGTTCTCGTAGTACTGCAACTCGTGAGTCTTCCCCGCATCATCCTTGATGCTGATGGCCCCATCGGCGATCTGGACGACCTTGCCATCGACGGGGCTTCGCAGCGCGAACTCCTCGCCCACGGCGCGGTCGGTGGTCACGTCGCCCTTCAGCCTGGATTGCACGAGCGGCGGCTCGCGCTCTTCGAGGGGCACCGCCTGCTCCAGCATCTTCGCGCCCATCATGGCGCGGGCTCCCTGATTGGCGGACAAGAACGGAATCAAATTGGTCGAGACGCCGAAGAGGTCGGCGGGATCGAGGAACCGATGCGTCGCCTCCGACGCGCCGACTTCCGCCACTCTACCCTGCCGGTAGGCGCTGATCTTGCCGCCCCAGACCGGCTTCCAGTTCTCGTCGAGTTCGCCCGGAAAGGCGATTGTCTGCCCGTAGGCTTCGTGCGCCGTCAGGTGGACGATGTCTCCTTTGCGGCTCTGCACCCGCGTCCTGAGCTCGCCCCGCTTTTTGACCACGCCGAGGGGCAGGTGGTTGACCACGCCGATGTCGGCGTTTTCGGGCGTGTGAACAGGATCGAGGAAACCGACGTGCGTCGGGTTGATGTTGCGCGACGGCAATGTAATGGCGTGGCGATCGAGGATGCCGCCCTCCCCGAGGTAGGTGACCTTCGTGAACCCGCTGATGAAGTTCACGGGGTTGGTCTGGTCCGGGTTGTTCGAGAGCGTCGAGCTATTGTAGAAGCTGCCGCTGGCGTCTTCGCCGCGGCCGGCGTAAATGAGACGAGCGATCTGGCGGGGCTGCACCACCTGCTGGATTTCGGTCGCGGTGTCGATCCTGGGCTTGATCCGCGACTGGAGCAGCGGAACGTTGTGAGTGATGCGCTGCTCCAGAAGGTCATCGGGAGTCAGCAGCTTCTTGAACCGGACCTCGTCGCGGTTGTCCGGTTCCACTTGACCCCTGTTGACGGCGACGAGCTTCTTCACCGTCCGCAGCAGCATGTCCCCGGTGACGCTCGTGAATGGCAGGCCGAGGGTCGCTTCGGTCGTCTCAGGGCTGATCTTGGTATTGCGGAAGTACACGCGGAGATTTTCCAAGGCGCGTTCCACGTCGGTTTCCCGCTCGTGGAAGAGCGAATTGTGCAGCTTCAGAATGTCCGCGTCGACGTTCGGCGTCACGATCGCGGCGTGAAGATCCGCCCCCAGCGCGTCCACCATCTCCTTGTCCTTTAAGCCCATAACGTGCAGGAGCGAGTAGACGTTCACCTTCGCTGAGCCGACCTCGGCCTCGATTTTGTTCTTTGCCGGGCTGAGGTGAAGGCGGAAATTTCGGCCGCGCTCCAGATTGATCATCGCCTCAGTCTCGCCGGTCTTGCGCTTGCGGACGTAGGCGCCGGGCTTGAGGCGCATCTGGTTGGAAACCTGGAACTCGCTTCCGTTGATGATGAAGCTGTAGCGCGGCGTGAGTTTTGGGATGTCGAGGAGCTTCACCCGTTGCCGGTCGATCCTCTCGCCTGTCGTCTTGTCTTCGAGCTCGATCTCGGCGTAAAGCGGGACGCCCCACGTCTTCTGCTTAAGCTTCGCCTCGAGCTGGCTTTTCAGGTCCCATGGATCGAGGTTGTCGTCGATCTCGACGTTGCGGACCCGCAGGCGGTTTTTCTTCCCTTCGAGCTCGATCGCGCTACGCACCGCCTTCGCAATGCTCGATTTGATGTTCTCGAACTGCTCCCTGGTGTCGAAGAGATCTACCATGTTTCTCGCGATTCGACGCCTTTCCTATGCCGTGGCTATCCTCCGCTTCCCGCTCTCCGCGGCGGCTTCTCGGCCGGCATCGGCCGCATGTCGATCTTGGGTCGCGGCAAAGCCTCCCTCTTGCCTGCGGCCGGGAGCTGGGCCTGCATCTGGCCCTGTACCAGTTCGTAGAGCACGGGCATGGACGACTGCAACTCCGACAGGATCTCCGCCTGCCGCCGTTTGTTGGCGGCCTCGAGCGCCTTGGCCAGCGATGCCACGGTCTCCGGGATGCTGACGGGATTGATGACGAAGAACGGCCGCCCCGATTCGTCGTAGTACGGATGGGTGGTGTCGGCTTTGAAGAGGCTCTCCCAGAGTTTCGGGTTAATCCGCAACTCCCGCGTTGTGTCGATGTTGATGTTCTGCGACGCCATCTCCTGCTGGACCTCGCCGGCGATCTGCTGCTGCATGAGCTGGGCCCGGATCTGGCCGCGAACGTTCTCCATCATGGCGTCGGCGCGCGCCCTCTCCTGCGCGACCATCTGTCTGGCCAGGATCTCGCCCTGCTCCTTCATCTCCTCCTTGACCTTGCCGAGTTCCATCGCGGCGTCCAGCCCGAGCTCCGAAAGGAGCGTGGAGGTGGACAGCTTGTTCTGCTGGTTGAGCGACAAGAGCAAGGTCTTCTTCTGCACGTCATCGGCGAGCTTGAGGTCCGTGAAGTGGCATTTGACGGCCCTGATGGAGAAGGTCTCGGAAATCCGCGGAATAAAGAAACCGTTGATGAACTCGAGCATTTGAGACCGGTAGCTCGAAAACAGATTGGCGAGCATCCGAATGGAAAAGCTCGTCCCGGAGTACTGGAGCCCTCCATAAATGAACTCTTGCGGCATGTTCATGCCGGCGAGGATGTTCAGGAGCAGATTCTGCACTTCAGGGGTCGTATCGAGACTCTTGAACGTCCCGCCGATGAACTGGAATCCCAACGGGATCGGCATGATGGGGATGTAGTTGGGGTCTTGGCGCCATTTCTTGATCTCCTCCTCGAGCCGGCCCCGCCACTCGGCGAGGTTGAGGTGTTCGTAGGGATTGAGCTCTCCGTGCGGTTGAGGGAAGAGGACCCAAAGCGGCACGATGTGCTGGTGCGCCACCGCCTCGCGCGCTTTGCGAAGGACCATCAGGTAGTAGGTGTCCTTGAGGACCCGGATGAGGGCGGGCTCGCCCCAGCCCATGTTCTTCTCGGCCAGGGCCGGCCGCTTCAGGTGATAGATGTTCTTCGGGTTAAAGATGATCGGCTGGTGGTCCCGGATGGCTTCGATGAAGACCAACGGAATCCGCTCGATGATGTGGCGGCGGCCGAGCGCGACGTAGCGCCGGATGTCGTTGGGAATCGAGTAACGATAAACGTGGTCCCCGGTGATCGGGTTGTACTCGATGTCGATATTTTCAGGGCTCCAGCGGATCAGATTGACGCGCTTGAGATCCCGGATCGTCACGTCCTCAACCTGATAGCGGACCGAATGCCCGCAGTCTTTGCACGGGCCCTGGAAGACAAAGTTCTTGAATTCGTAGGTGATCGTCTCGATCGGCTCTTTGTGCCGGCAATCGGGGCAGATGAGCCAGCGCTGGAACGGGATGTGGAGGCTGATGAAGGAGTTGCCGAAGGTGACGTAGTCCTTCCCTGCCTCGACGAGGAAGCTCTTCAGCTTGAACTGCTCGTTGACGATGCTTCCCCACTTCGCCCGCAAATCCTTGTCATCGTCATCCACGACGATATCGGTGACGGGATACGCCGCGTGGACGTCGACAGCGGCCCCGATGATGCCGACCGTGTAGTAGTAGTACCGGCAGAAGCGGAAGAGCGCCTTGGGTGTTTCCGGGAAATAGGTTCCCGCG
>JACQUF010000101.1 GCA_016210435.1 Chloroflexota bacterium | reverse complement strand
GCTCCCCTTCTCGTGGGCGAAGTGGCTCGGGGACCGGCGGCCGTAGCTCTGTCACGTCAACTTGCCTCTCTTCTTCGCATATCCGCCATCGAACCTGCTGAAGTCGCGGTCGCCGAAATAGTCGCGGTGTGCTTTCTCCAGGTGGATAGGCTTGTCAACGCGCAGGTGGGCGTCAAGAAGCTCCTGCATGGCGCTCTTCGGGACCGTCGGGACCAGCGGCAGCCGCAGACCGCCGGTCTTCGACACCGGGGCCGCGCCGGGGCCAGCCGCGGAGAAGGACGGCTGCCCCGGTCGCGGACGTGAGGGCGCCGGGCGTGCGGCGCGGGGTTTGTGGGCGTTCATCAGCGAGGTGATATCGCTGCCGAGCTGCGTCCCGCGGGCCTCGTCCTGCGGCGTCAGCATGTCCTTCATTCACGTGGCTACTACCCCTCCCTCTCAGAAATGATGCCCGCGGGCATCACGGTCGGGACCTCTGCCTTCAGCCACGCCTCACGACTCTCGTAGCCCAGGGCCTTCCACACACGCCCGGTTTCAGCCTCGGCCAGCAGGCTGTCGAGGTGCTTCATGGCGTTCAACGCGGCTTGTGTATGTACCCGTGCTTGGTGCTTCCCGAAACGGCGTCGCAGCACGAATCGGTCACCTATTTGCTCGTAAGGCATGGCTGCACGTTCTCCTTCGCTTCGTTCACGATCCCCGCTGCCAGGATCGACCGATCGCCCGTGGCGAGTAGCTTCGCCGCTCGTAGCCTCAGATAGTCGGCGGTCCCGAGCTCCCAGGCGATTACCACCATGTGCTGCCGGTGTTCGAGCAACTCCGTAGGCGTCCAGGGCGCGCCGGGCGTGAGAGTCATCGCGTTCATGTTTTGAACACCTCCGCGGGCACCACCACGACGTAGCGGCAGGGCTCAGGCACGTTGACGTACTTGCGGCTCTTCGGTTGTGGCCGTGCGCCGTGTTTCCGCCACTCGTCGACGACGGTCCAGCCACGGGCTGCTATCAGGGCGTATACCGATGGCCAGTGATCGCCGGGTACGCCCCATTCGACACAGCTTTTGAACTTGATGATGACGCCGCGCCTCGCGACCCGGATCGCCTCGGAGACGCGCACTTCAGCCGTGTTCCGGGGGCCACCATGAATGCGACAGACGCCGTACCGATGGGCCTCCCCCGCCTCGTCGCAGCCCATAGAGGTGTGAGGTGGGTCGAATAAGACGACATCGAAACTCTCGTCGGCGCAGGGTAGCGCCTGGAAGTCCCAAGCGTGGTCCGCACCGGCGACGTAGCGATCCGCAGTCGTCAGCGTGATGCCTGTGGCCTGCCAGGGCCACGTCCAGCAATTCCCTTCACCATAGGTGATGTCCAAGACTGTTACGGAGCCAGGGAAGCACTCCGTGAAGATGTCACGGATGATCTCGGCCGACGGTGACCAGGCGCGGTCGCGACGAGAGGGAATCCACGAGAGCAACGCGAGGGTGGTCACGCCGCACCTCCCGCAGCCGCTTCCGCCTCGCTGTACCACGGGCCGAGAGCGTCGTACTCCTCTTGGGTCACCTTGCGTTTCTCACTCCACGCCTTGTACCGCAAGGCTCGATATCGCAGATTCCAGGCTTCGTTGTGGCCGACTTCGCCGCCCCGCTGCTGCCAGAACGCGATCAGCGCTTCATCCGGGCAGTCGATCTCACGGCCGTCCTTACCAGTGACGCCGCCGTAGCTGTGGCCTTCCATGCCGAGACATTGGAACGTCTGCATGGCCTTGATGTTCCACTCGGCCGGCCCGGTGCGGATGAACATCGACATGCCCCAGTTCCGAACCGTCGTGGAGAACACGTCGACCGGGAAGCCGCCGTACAACAGCAGCTTGTTAGCCGGGCCGAACGTCGTGATGCCACGGATGTTCGGGCGTTTCTCACAGCGGCCGCCGCCGATCTGCGATGCGAGATAGTCGGTTATCTGGTCGCTGAGGACCGTCCCGAAGAGATCCACGCGCCCCGCCTTCGGGATACAGACGATCTCGACGTCGCCAATCGTTTCCTTACGCCGCCGGATGCTGCCGGCGATCTCGATCCGCTCGCAGTAGGGCCGTAGCTCGATCTCGACGCCCCACGCAATGACCTGTGCCTGGCCGAGTAGGACTCGCTGGCCTGCCAACATCGGGCTCATTCCGTCACCGCCTTCAGTCGCCGGCGAATGATCTCGACGTCCGATCGCAGTGACGGCCATCGCTCCGTGGCGGCATCAATGGCGTAGTGGACCATGCTGTGATCCCGATTCAACAGACCGGCCCGTGGCGACCGTCGATAGGCCGACGTGAGTGACGAGTAGGTAGGCGGCTACCTGCCGGGCTAGCGCCGTTCGCTTCTCCCGGCGCCGGCCAACGATCTCGTCAACGCTGATGTTGGTGTACCCGGCGACGGCCTCGAGTGTTCGCGCTGCCTGTGCACTTCGGTCGACCAATGGGCCGGGCGTCGTCGGCTTTGGTGTCGGCTTCGGTGTGTTCACGACGTGTTGACAGACTGTGGACTCGGCGGCGCGCTCCAGCTCGGTCATGCGACGCTCGATCGCGGCGAGACGCATGTGGATGCGGACCAACGTGGCGACCTCGGGGATCATGGCTGTGGTCATGACGCCGCCCCGCTTGCGGGCTCGTCGTCCCACTGGCCGGCAGCCCGTAGCTTGTCGATCACCGGGCCGCGGGCGACACGGGCAGCAGCCGGCATGTCGTGCCAGTCATCCAGTGTGGCGCCATCTCCGCTGTGTCCATTTCGGCGACGGTCGGCCCGCCCTTCTCTGGTCCATCGCTCGAGGATGGCCTTGGTGTACTTCCATGTGCGAACGTTCGATGCGACGGCTTCATGGAACGCGTCGCGAATCCAATCGACCGGGAACGCCGGGTGTTCCGCCGCGAACACGCCGAACTCTTCGCCGAGGAACGGCGTCAGCAGGCCGAAGCCTTCGGCCTCAAACGCATTTCAAAGTGCTGCGACGAGTGGGTTTCTCTCAGACTCTTTTCCCTCCGGATCCCCTCCCGACCCCGAACTGCCGCCGCTCGCGCGCG
>JACQUF010000107.1 GCA_016210435.1 Chloroflexota bacterium | reverse complement strand
CGCATTTGGTCGGTCTCCTCGGACGCAGTATACACCATGAGGTATACCAGGCCGGTGATTGAGGCCTACAGATTCTGCGTCTGCTGCTCCATGCCGCGACCGTGGTAACGCCTCTGGCACCCCGGGAATTCCACGGTTCGTTTGAGGTAACGGGGGGGGCGTGCCCCTCGACGTGGGACTGCCGGACCTCGTGCTCGACCTTCCAAACGGACGGCAGGTCGCCATTGAAGTCACGAGCCTGACGCGGAACGAACGCCGGGAGACCTACGGCGTGCGGGGCAGGCTGGCCCTGAGGTTACAGTGACGGGGACCTCGCCGTTCACGAGGACCCAGTATTCATGGCGATGGTCCGCGGGAACCTGCGCCACGAGCCGATCGGCTACCCGTTCTACTTCCTCGACCCCGCGTGCCTTCGCACCCATCGCAGCACCGCGGGGTCGGATCCCACACCGGACTGCGGCTGGCCGAACTTCTCAGTGGTATCGGTGTTCGGTGTGAAATCGTAGCGCGCCGGCCGTCTCAGCGCCGGACTCCGCCGCGGGGGCTGGTTACCTTTGTGACCTTCCGTTATGATCCGCCATCATGCCGAGTGAGCGGGCACAGCGGCAGATTGACCGGCTGCTGGACGATGCTGAGGCGGCTCTGGCGGACGGCAAGTGGGAAGTCGCACGCGTCCGTGCCGAGGCGGTCCTCAGGCTGGACCCGAGTAAAGGTGACGGCCGCTCGTATCTTGAGGCCGCCACTAGAACTTTACCCCTTCGGTCGTCCGGGGTCGTCGCAAGGCCATCTACACCACCGGCACCAGCGGCGACCACCGCAGCACCTAAACCGTCCTCCTTCGCCAGTGGCCGCTACGCCGGCGGAAGATCACAGAGGCATGCGAGCACCCTGGCGACCGGTACGCAATCGACGAGTATTTCTCTCGACCGTCTTGCCGATAAGCGGATGCGGCGACGGCGGGATGCCGGATTAGAAGGACAGACATGCCGGCAAAAAGTGCAGAACAAGTGCATCCGGGGTTTGTACGGGTATTCAATTCGGCAATTCGGCATTTATTAGACCCATGCCCGATGTGAAGTTGAGCGTGTATTGCTCGGCTCCGGCAGGAAAGCTCAGTGCGCAAACGTGCCAGGGGTTTCCGACACGGCGAACAGGAAGCAGAGAAGGAGGCAGTCATGGAAATCGTCAAAAGGCCCCGTATCGCAGCGCTCGTGGTAGCTCTCGCTCTGGCCATAGCTTCGCTTCTGGTCTACGCGGCGTTTGTGACTCCGGCCGCTGCCCAGCAGCCTGACAAAGGCCCGGCCACCGGACCTCAAGCCCCGAGCGATCCTGCGCTTCGGCCGGTTATCGCTACGGAATCTGGCGTGGTAGCTCCGGGCGAGTGCTTCGTCACCACCCAGAAGGAGATGGAGGGACCGGTAAAGAGTGTTCTGGAGATCAGAGATCGAGAAGGGAACATCATTGAGGAGCGCGAGGTACTGCGTGAGATGGAGATCATCAAGGTCATCTCCGCCTGCGCCAGCCAAATCAGGGCCGGCGAAGGTCCTCCGACCACCGTCTCCTCCAAGGTAGAGACGTTCGTGGTCCAGTGCTTCAAGCACACAGATCTTTCTGGCGGAGACTGTCACGTACAGCGGCCCCCGCCTCCGGACCTCACGGTCCACAAGCAGCAGGAGGGACCCTTCACGCGTGATGCGCCAGGGCAAGGCGCCTACATTATCGAGGTGCAGAACGTGGGCCCCGGCCCTGCGAATCCACCCATCACCGTGGTGGATACCTTACCCGTGGGGGTAACGTTCGCGGGCAACAACTTGCCCTGGACGTGCAACGTGACCTCCGGTGGACCTCCTCAGGAAGTCACCTGCACCTACCCCCAACCGCTGGGTCCCGGCGACACGGCGGTCCTGCACCTGAGGGTGGACACGGCGTTTATTGCGGCCATACCGCCGGGCGACAACTGTGTCCGGGTACAGCACCCCGAGGACCGGAACCCGGATAACGACGGGCAGTGCATCCAGACGGATACGAGTGGGTGATAGGAGTCTGGACAATATGGAACGCCGCGGTAGGCGTTCTTCAAACCCCGGAAACGCCTGCGCATGTTTTTCATCGGACATCGGTATAAGCCGTCGCTGGAAGGATTTGCTGGATGAACATGGTTGGGGTTGAAGAAGAGGTCACTGCCCCTCCGCAAAAGAGGTGGGCGGCAGGGCGGACCCGGTCAGCGATTCGCAGACACCGTCCGCGCCTGAGTGTGCAGTGCGACCGAGAGGGCTGTTCCCTCGAAGCTCGCTCGGCCAGGCGCGGCCGACGATTGGGCGCCGGGCGCTGCGGCATGCAACGCCAGACGTACTAACGACCGCTGGACCATTACCCCGGCGATAGCCGCCAATCCCTGCGGGCTTACGTCTCGGAAGAGCGGCGTACTTGCGAGTAACGACTGAATGTCCACCAAGGGTCTCCCGTTTTGCTTGGGGACCAAGCCAATTGGATATGCCGCAAGGACGGAGATTCGGATCCCGCCAGCGCGCACCAAGGCGGCGCCCCTTCACGCGAGCTCCAGCCGCTCGCGAGTCATTGCCCAGAGTATGCGCGAGATATTCGCTCGGCAAACCCCTCGGAAATCGCTCGACCCCTTCTGCGACGACAAAGATCGAGGTTGGTCGATAGTCGTCGGAGTTGGGAATTGGCGGCGTATGACCCGCCTTGGGACCTGGCGTCATGGAGTCGATGCCGGCGCTTGTTTCACATCGATTCGGATCGACCTGAGGATGGCCTCGGCCAACCGCCTGCGTTCATCCGCGAAGCTCACGGATCGTTCCTGATCGAACGCGACGTACGCGACGGTATCCAGGAGCCCTCCGCCGAGAATCCAATCGATCCGGTCACCGGCGCCACTGTCAGCCGTATAGCGGGACCGGACCAGGACCGCCTCACCGTCGCCGGCCGGCAGCGTGACGACCTCGAATATCTCGAGATCCGGGAACTCCCTCTTAAGCTCGGTGATCCGAGAGTTGAACGCGTAAGCGGTTCCGTCCGCAAAGCCCGCGTCGTCAGGAGCCAATAGTCCTCGCTCCGCTATGACGACCTCGATCGGCTCTGCCGGCCGATACGGCTCGGTAATGACGAGCTGCCGCCACTCGGGCTCCGTGATGGCCCAATTGGGAGGAACTCGGACCTGATAGCTGATCTGGTCAGAGTACGCGGAGTCGAACCAAGGCATGCTGAAATCGGAAGTGTCGACAGCCAGCGGGTCGGCGACAGGTATCTCACTTGCGGCCCGGACCGCGAACCAGTCCGGTTGAGGTTCGATCACGAATTTCCACTCGGCCCTGGCGATCTGCTCAGGTCTACTGTCAATTTCGAGGTTGTGGCTCATCCCGGGAACCAGAGCGAACTGACCCACGATCCGGTACTTGCCCGGGGTTACCCGGACGCGTTCAAGGCATCCCCAGATGTCCTTCGTGCACATCTCCTGGCCCCAGACAAAGAGGAGGGTGTCTTCGCCTGGCCGCAGGTCCTGCTCTGAAATCAGATCGCAGTGGGTACCCTCCGGGACGATGAACTGGCCGGGGAGCAAGTACAACGGTTCGCGACCCGGGTCTTCTCGCGGGTATGGCCGTCGGTCCGTCGAGCCGTCGAAGAACTTGAGATTGAAGCAGGAGGCCCAGTCCTGGTAGTAGTAGGTCGTCGAGTTCGATCGGTTGCGGATCCGGATCTCGATCGGTGCACCGGCGCGGTACCGGTCTCGCATCTCGAACACGATGTCCATGGAGGCATCGTCCGGCCTTGAAGGCGCCCGCGCGGCAGGCGTCTCGGCGTCCGCGTCATCTGGCGAAGATTCTTTAGTGTCGCCACCGGTCCCCGCGGGACCGCCGCATCCGGCCAGTGCCAGCATTGCCAGCAGAGAGGAGAATAGCGTGAGCCGTGTGACTAGCATCGGGAACTCCGGGTCACCCGCTACGGAATTCCATGCAGCCCCTCATTGGCGTATCTCAAACTCCTGCAACTCCGTGACGAGATTTATCGGCTCGTAACGGCCAGTGCCCTCCAGGCTCATGTTCATGGATGCGCGCACCAAATATCGGCCAGGCGGTGCGGGGTTGCCGTCGTTGTCTTCGAGCGGCCAGCTCACGTCGTATCGCACCTCGTCACCGGGCCCCAGGCGCTCGATCTTTCCGGCGAGCGTTATGAATCCCTTCAGGAGCTTCCATATCTCGCTCCCGTCAGCCGCAAACACTACGATATCGACGGGGTGATGGGCGTTCCGCATTACCTCCAGTTGATTCGGCCCCTCATTCGTCAGGACAACCGCGAATCTGGTCGGATCTCCGCGGTGCAGCACTTCCGGCGCCTGGACGGTCAGCACTAGCCCGTTCGCGGCCATGGGCCTCGCAGGCGGATCGTCGACTCGTGCTGGTGGCCGAACATCGACGATGACCGCGTCGACGGGAATCGCCAGGTCGACCAAATGCCTCCGGATCGCCTCGCCGCCTGCCGACGTATCTACCGAGACCCGAATGCGGTTGCCCCGAACGTCGTGGCCGGTCGAGGAAATGCCGCGAACCGACCAGACCCGGTCGCGCATGCGGCCATACCACTCGGTAAGCTGCTCTCCTGAGTAGTCCGCTTTTTCAATTCGGACTCTTCGGGGCGGCGTCCATTGACGTCCCATCACGATCACGCACAGCGCCTCTCCAAGGGCTTTGCGGGCGTCGGCCGGATCCTCCGGAGGGTCGACCAGCAGGTACACGTCGATGTCGCCGTCGACGTAGTGGCCTGCGTACCCTCGATCGCGGCACGAAGAGGCGGCTAACGTCGCGTCGACTATCGCGGTGCTGATAGCCGGGATAGCCATTGCCGACGACATCGGCCCTCCCGTGGTGGGCGGCGTCGAGGGGCTCGGGCTTGGCGCAGGTTCTGTGGTTGCCGTAGCTGCTGCCTCAGCCGTCGGGGCATCGGCCGGAGCCGGGCCCGAGCCCGTCCGGGTTTCCGTAAGACCAGGTTTACCGGAGGCGCACGCGACCGCCAGCAAGGCCGCCGTGACGAATAAGATTGCGAACATGGTGTGCTTCATCAGGTGGGTCAGTCTGCAGAAGGCGTTCTACAGCTATAGGACGCATCGGCCGGCCAGAAGGTTCCATTGGTCGTAGCCCGACGAGGCTCGGGGTCCGGGACTCGGACGGATGCCGACGTATTTCAAGACCTCCCGCGATGTCAATCCGTAGCGCCCCATTTAATCGTTTCCGATTCAAACCGCTTCCGGCGGCCCAGGCTAAGAGTCTGTGTCTCCGCCCGTCGTCAGCAATTTCTCCAGCGGGATCCATACTTGCGGGCCAGCCACTCGCACCACAAATCGGAGTTCTTTGTCGTCCAACCGCTGTGTGATCTCCCAGCAACCCGACGTCGGGAATGTCACTCCAAATGCCTGAAAGCCGGTCGTGCCGTAACCATCCGGGATTCCAAAATGTGGGGGCGGAGACGGACCATCGAGTCGCCTCCCTTCCGCGGTCAATTGGTCGTGGACAAGTCGCACCGTCGGGAATTTGTCGAAAATCCCGTCGCCTCGCTGTACGCCCCTCATAACCCCGTCCCGAGGTATTACGACCCAGATTGCGTCGTTGCCGTACATCGAGAGTTGCGTGGGATCTGGGTGACTCGATCCGCCAAGGATCTCTTCGGCGGCCTCTTTCGGAACGGTGTCCGGTGGAACCGGAAGCGTGACTGGACAGTTGGACGAGACTGGGTAGGTGGCCACGAGGTCTGTCGTTGTTGGCGTAGAGGTTAAGAGTGGCGTAGGACTGGGAACGACTATCGGCGTCGGCGCGGGATTCGGCGACACCGCGGCGGTCAATCCAGCAGTGGTCGTCGGCGAAACCGGGTCCACAGTCGGAGACGAGGCGGGGACGGGAGAGGCGCATGCTGCGAGGATCAGCAGCGTGAAGATCGAAGCTGTCGCCATGCGAGTCGGGTTCTGCTGCTTCATCGGGTCAACGAGCATCTCAATGCCCGTCAACGGCTGAACTCGGGGGGCGGCGTCGCCATCGAAGGCCTGCCTGGCCAGGGTAGCGGCGCTTCGTGCGGCTCCCTCGTGCCGATGATCTCCTCGACCGTTTCCCAGAGG
>JACQUF010000105.1 GCA_016210435.1 Chloroflexota bacterium | reverse complement strand
GTCCACCTCGTCGGGGCCGAGCTTGACCTCCTCCATCGCCCGCAGCGCCACCATGAACCCGTAGCATCCTATCCGGTTGGAGATGAAATTCGGGACGTCGTGTGCGACGACCACGCCTTTGCCGAGGACCTGTTCGGCGAACCGGGTGATATCAGCCACGACCCGTTTGCCGGTCGACGGTGTCGGGATCACCTCGAGCAGGCGCAGGTAGCGCGGTGGATTGAAAAAGTGCGTGCCGAGGAACCGTCTGCGAAGCCGCGCCGGGAGCACTTCAGCAAGCGACCCGATCGGAATGCCGGATGTATTGGTGCTTGCGATCGCGTCCGGCCTGATATGGGGCGCGGCGCGCTTCCAGAGCGCTCGCTTGACGTCGGGATTTTCGACGACGGCTTCGATTACCCAGTCGGCTTCCCGGATCTTTGGCAGGTCGTCGTCGAAGTTGCCGGCCGTGATCAGCCGGAGCGAGTCAGCACCGTACAGGGGGGCAGGCTTCAGCTTGAGCAGCCGTTCCTTTGCCCCTTCGGCGAGCCCATTGCGCCCGTGGCTGGCCCCGGATTTCGCAGGAACGGAGGGCAGGTCGAGCAGAAGACACGGGATGCCGTGATTGGCAAGATGCCCGGCAATCTGGGAACCCATCGTGCCGGAGCCCAGTACCGCGGCCCTGCCAATGATCACGCGAGCGGATCTTGATGTACGTCGCGACGCTTGAGGACCCATTGCGCCTAGCCTCCGGGCGCCATCGTGGCGCGGTCTCGCTCCACCAGTACCCTCCGCAGGACTTTTCCGATCAGCGACTTTGGAAGCTCGGTGACGAACTCGACCTGTTTCGGGACCTTGTACGGGGCGAGCTGTCTCTTCGACCATTCCGCGATTTCGTCCGCGGAGCACTGGACAGCGTCCTTGAGGACGACGAATGCCTTGACCGCTTCGCCCTTGATCGCGTCGGGTACCCCGATGACCGCAGCCTCGCGCACTGCGGGGTGCTGATAAAGCACCTCTTCAACTTCGCGCGGGTACACGTTGTATCCCGACACGATGATCATTTCCTTGATCCGGTCGACGATGTAGACGTAACCTTCCGGGTCTACGCGGGCGACGTCACCGGTGTGAAGCCAGCCGTCGCGCAGTGTCCGAGCAGTCTCTTCCGGACGGTTCCAGTAGCCCTGCATCACCTGAGGGCCGCGAACGATCAGCTCGCCCGCCTCGCCGGTCGCAACAGGTTCTCCGGTCTTGAGGTCCACGATCCTGTACTCGGTGTCCGGAAGCGGCAGGCCGATGCTGCCGGTCTTCTGGACGCCGTCCAGGGGGTTGCTGTGCGTCACGGGTGACGCCTCTGTCAGGCCGTAGCCTTCGACGAGTCTGCCTCCAGTAAGCTTCTCAAAGGTCTGCTTGACCTGTGCTGCCAACGGCGCGGCGCCGCTCACACACCAGCGGATCGAGCTGAGATCGAACTTCCCGACTTCCGGATAGTTGTTGAGCGCGGCGTACATCGCCGGCACACCAGGGAAGATCTGAGGCCGGTATTTCTCGATCGAAATGAGCACATCGCGGATCGAAAAGCGGGGCAGCAGTATGATCCGAGCCCCTTTCATCACCCCGAAGTTCATCACGGTGGTCATGCCGTATACGTGAAAGAAAGGGAGGACACCGGCGACGGTCAGGTCTTCGGGTAGGGCGGGCAGCCAGGCGTCAAGCTGGATGCAGTTGGCCACCAGATTGAAGTGCGTGAGCATCGCTGCCCTTGGCAGCCCGGTGGTGCCGCCGGTGTACTGGAGCAGGGCGACATCCGCCCGGGGATCGACACTCACTGGCGATTCCAGAGCGCCCGCCGAGAGAAGCTGCGAGTACGGAATGACTTTCCCGTGGCGGGGCACCCGTGTGCTCGAGCCGCGCAGCTTGAGCTTCAACGGGTACAGCATACCCAGCAGCCAGGGCAGGCGCTCCCTGATGCCGGTAACGATCACGTGTTCGACCGGTGTCCTGTCGACGCCCTCCAGCGCCTTGGTCGCAAGCAGGTCCAGCACGATCAGGAAGCGTGCTCCCGAGTCCTGCAGCTGAAGCTTGAGTTCCCTCGCCGTGTAGAGCGGGTTCAGCATCACCGCGATGCCCCCGGCCCAGAGGGTCCCGTAGTATGCGGCCACAGCCTGCGGGCAGTTCGGGAGCATCATCGCCACACGGTCGCCGCGGGCCATTCCCAGGCTCGTAAGTCCGGCGGCCACCCGCTTCGCCTCGTCGAACAGATCGGCATAGCTGGTGCGTTGGCCGAAGAAGATCAGTGCAGTATTGCGAGGCGACCGCCGAGCCGCGTCTTCCAGGAACCGGTAAAGAGGGATCTTCGGGTAGGCCAGGCTGCCGAGCGGCCCCCCGCCCGGTCGCGATTGAGTGGAGGGAGCGTCCGGTATCGCGGTCGACGTAGTCCCCATTAGTTCTTCCCCCGCTCAGGAGACCGTTGTCGCTCATCTGAATCCCCCGTGGGTCTATAGCGGGACCGGCCAGGTTCGCGCGCGGCGAGACAACCTGCCCTTCCGGCGAACAGCACAAGGCCCAACGAGACCAAAAAGGTCAACGGGCCGGTCCAGGCCAGTATGAGCAACCTTCGCCCATCAACAATGGAATCCAGGTAGTTGATCGCGATGACTGCCGTCGCGATCGCGGCCGCGAGAAGGACCCTTCTGGCGACGCCTCCGGCAGTGAGGGATCCGACCCGTGAGGTCCGGGCAGCGGCTCCCCGCTCGCCGGTCGTCGGCCGTGACCCGGCACTCGTTTCAGGTGAGCTTGACACCATGTACCGCCGAAAGGTGGCTGGCCGCGTCGAGTGTCAGCCGGCCGAGCGTCCTAAGCTCCTGGCGATCGAAGTCGACCGTGATTTTTCTTTTCGGCAACGAGAGTGCGGCCTCGCCTGTAAGGATGCACACTCGCGCCTTGACCGGATCCGATCCGTTACCGATTTCCACGGCACAGGCGCCGTCTTCCAGACCGAGCTCCACCGCGAGCTCCACCGCCCCGGCCCTGCGGGCGACCATGTATGCGCGCTGGACAACCCGTGTGAACGAAACCGCCTCCTCGTCACGGAAAAGGAACGCGATCCCCCGGCGAAGGTGACCGACAAAAACCACCGAGTTTGGGCCGTCGTGCCAGACACCGAGCCCCTCCTCTTCCCACTCGCCACATACCTCGCCGTTCCCGTCCCGCCATCTGTTCAAGCCGGTCGACCTCCGCCAGCTGATTCGCCCTGCCGCCTTGAATGAACAACCGCGAAGCTCATGCCACCTCCTCCGTGACGTGCTCCGGTTCAATGCCGCAGAAGAGGCTCGGTTCAGGGCTGCCCTGGCAGGGGACCCGCGAATCGATTAGCTGAAATGACTCGATCCATGGTCGTTGGGTTCTCGCCAGGGCATCGATTTGCGACCAGCACCTCTTCTGGGTGGCGTGACACCGGAGGGCCTGAGTCTTGAGCGAGAGGTAAGGCGTCACGTCCAGCCAGGTGAGGGGCGCCCCGGCGTCTGTGGCATATGCGGGCGTCTCAGACCACGGGACCGCGTAGTACAGCTTGGACGGCGTCCAAGGAGGAAGGCCCTCGTTTTCGAGCTGTTGAAATCCCACGCGCCGGCCGGCGGACCAGTAGGCGCGAGTCGCGGCCGCGGCAATGGCGCTGTGGTCGGAGCGCGGCTCTGATTTCTCGGGGGAGCACGTAATCATGACCTGGGGCCGGTTGGCGCGTATCCATCGGACCAGCTCTCGCTCAAACGCCGGCGAATCACAATCAGCGACCGCTCCGTCGCGACACCCGAGGATCGCCCATCTGCGGATGCCGAGCACGCGGGCCGCGCAATCTAACTCTTGAATTCGAATCTCGCCGAGGCGCGAAGTGATCCGGGGAGGGTCGTCGGGCCAGTAGCCGCGCTCACCTTTGGTACCGCAAACCAGACCTATGTCGACCCCTTGGCGGGCGTACATCGCCAGGGTTGCGCCCGGGCCGCAGGACTCATCATCCGGATGGGCGAATATGGCGAGCAACCTCAGCCGGTTATCGGAGTACGTGATCCACGGCGGCATGCCGAGCTTTCGGTATGAATCATGCGGACCGGATGCGTCCATATCCATATCCCTATCCCCTGCATGGGTATTAAACAGCATAGTCTCAAGCGCTCTGGCCGTCAACTGGGGTCCTGATGACTCACTGCGACATTGACAGCGGCGGACCTCCGAGGTATTGTCACAAAATAGGCTGATCCTCATGGGGGGCATAGGGATTAATCGCTGCCCGGCCGGGGTTGGGGTATCCAAAGCAACGCCACCGGGCCCAGCGCGGCGGCTCACGCCAAAATTGCGAGCCGCGAAGAGTTACTGACGGAAGGTGGAAGGACCAATGAACCCGACTGGCAAGGGACTCTCGTTGACAGAAAGACTGGATCGGCTGCCCCTCGGTTTTTTCCACATTGGACTTATAGCCGTAATTTTCACGGGACTCGCGTTCGACCACATGGATCAGGTGGTCCTTTCCTTTGTGATTCCGAAATACAGGGAGGAATGGGGGCTCAGCCCGGCCATAGCGTCAATTAACCCGCTCACTGGGCTGACCGCCACGTTCATCGGGGCGGTCTTCTGGGGCATGGTGGCCGACCGCTTCGGCCGCAAACGCACGCTCATGGTCACCCTGCTCATCTTTGCCATCACCAGCGGCATCAACGGCTTCGCGACCGGATTTACCCAGATCGTGCTGACCTGCATCGTCATGGGAGTCGGAGTCGGCGGCGCGATACCGATCTCCTTCATGCTCCTCGCCGAGTTCACCCCCGCCAAGTACCGAGGCATGGTCATGGTCGCAGTCGGGATCATCTCCATCACCGGCGGATTCCTCATAGCTTCCGCGGGCGCCCTGTTCCTCATGGACAGCTTCGGCTGGCGGTCCCTCTTCTTGATCGGGCTCACGCCTGCCCTGTTTCTGCCGGTCATCCAATGGCTCGTGCCAGAGTCTCCCAGATATCTCGTATCCCGGGGACGCCGGAGGGAGGCCGTCGCGGTTGTCGAACGTTTGGAGAAGCGTGCCGGCGTGGCGCCCCTGGGGCGGGAAGCGACGCCGGACGGTGCGGACGACCGCGACTCCGCGGAGTCTCCGGGCGAGGGCAGCCTTTCCCTGAATATGATCGGCGAGCTTTGGAAGCCCCGCTACCGGCGCCGGACCTTGATGCTCTGGTCTTACGCCTTCGGCTTCGGTTTCTTCACTTTCGGATTTCTGACCTGGCTCCCCACGGTTCTCCGGCAGGTGGGCTTCAGCGATGGCAGCATCCACCTCAACACGACGATCATGGACCTGTTTGCTGTCCCATCGGCGATCATCACGGGGCTCTTGTTTTTCTACTGGAGCACCAAGCGAACGCTCACGCTGTACCCGATCGTGGCCGGAGCGGCCATGGTCGTTTTGTCGGCGCTGGTATGGAACGGCTCGTTGAACGTCACCTGGCTGTTGCTCGTTGGTGGTGTCGTGTTCTTCTTCGGGACCATTCTGCTCGGCGTCTTCGGTCCGTACTCCGCAGAGGTCTACCCGACCGCGATCCGGGGCACGGGAAGCGGATGGGCCACCGGTTTCAGCCGGTTCGGAGCGCTTGTCGCGATACCCATCGGCGGGTTGATTCTCAACGGCGGGCTGCCGATCTACGTGCACCAGCTGATCTTTGGTATTCCGCTGCTGGTCGTAGGGCTGATCATGGCCGGGATGGGTATCGAGACGCGCCGCCGACGGCTCGAGGAAATCACATGACCCCCAACCCCGGACTCGCGCGCCTGGTTGTGACCGCTGCCCATGCTGGGAAGCGTCATCCTTGTCAAGTCATCCTCAGTTGAAAGAAAGGCAGCCCCACAGAGAGCGGGGCGCGAACGCAAACGGTCCTGGCTCCTCGACTGGGAGTCCAGCCTCCGCCTACCAGACGGCGCGGGCCCAGCTTGATACCGTCGCCGACCTCCTGAACTTGGACGAAGGCCTCAGAGACCTTTTGGCCGCCTGCAAGCGAGAGTTGGCCGTCCATTTCCCTGTCCGCATGGATGACGGCCGAATCCGAACCTTCACCGGCTTCCGGGTCCAGCACAACTTGGTGAGAGGCCCGGCCAAGGGAGGCATCCGCTACCACCCGGCCGTCGGCCTGGACGAAATGCGCGCCCTGGCCATGTGGATGACCTGGAAGTGCGCCCTGGTCGACATCCCCTTCGGCGGCGCAAAAGGGGGCGTGGCGGTAGACCCCCGCAAGCTCTCCCAAGGAGAACTCGAGCGGCTGACACGCCGCTTCGCCACCGAGATCTCGGTCCTCGTCGGCCCCGAGGCCGACATCCCGGCGCCGGATGTGGGCACCGATGCGCAGACCATGGCCTGGATGATGGACACGGTGAGCATGCACCGCGGCTACTCTATCCCGGGCGCCGTGACAGGCAAGCCCGTCCCCATCGGCGGAACGGTAGGAAGGTCAGAGGCTACAGGCAGAGGCATCGCAGCCGTGGCCCGAGAGGCCTTGAGCCAGGCGGGCGGAGCTATCCAGGGGGCCACCGTGGCCATTCAAGGCTGCGGCAACGTGGGCTACAACGCTGCGCTCGCCTTTCTGGCCCTGGGAGCGAAGGTGGTTGCTCTGAGCGACCGCTCAGGAGGCCTCTATCGGCCGGAAGGCCTCGACGTTAGGGCTGTTGGGGACTGCAAGGGAGAGACTGGCGGTTGTTGTGACTACCGGAAGGCTACCGGCATCTCCAACCCGGAACTGCTTCAGCTCCCGGTGGACGTGCTTGTGCCAGCGGCTATCGAGGGACAGATTACCGCCCTGAACGCCGACAGAATAAGAGCCAGGCAGACCGATCAGGTCACGCTGCGCACTGCCGCCCTGACGACCGCGGTCAATCGCGTGTTGCAGGCTATCAAGATCCGGGGAGTGTATCCGTGAACTCGGCTTCTGGCGGCGCCCCGGAGGCGTTCCAGGAAGCCCCTGGGCTGCCACCTCTGGGGCGCCACGCTCACAGAGTCTGTGGCCACACTATGCAGAGGATGCGCGGGAAAAATTACTTCAGCGCACGCGACAGGCTCTTCTTGAATCTTCCGACCGGCGCGGCGCCTTCGCCTGAACGCAGGGCCTCGCTCACGCAGAAGTCCAAGTTGCCTTCGAGCAACAGGATGGCTACCTGGGTCACGGCGGCCCGAATCCCGGCCACCTGGGTCAGAACGTCGTCGCAGTCCCGCTCCGCGGCCAGCATCTTCTTAACGCCACGCACGTGACCCTCGATACGGGCCAACCGGGTTTGCAGGTTGTCGACGAGCTCCTGCGACAGATACATCCCGTCGGCGAGCGAGGGTTCGGTAGCTTGAACGTTAAGTTTGGCTTCCACGGAGCGACGACCCCTCTCACCGGGTATCCCCCTCACGGGGAAGGCCCGAACGTGCTGGAACTCAAGACGGCTGGCCGGTGGCGGTCCGCTGCAATCACCATTACAGGTTCAGCCGGCGTACCATTCACCGGCCGTCACTTCGACCAGTGCACAGGACTTCGGTGCGGCCCGCCTACCAGAACCTCCACCAGGGCCGCCGCTTGACGGGCTCGGGAATTCTGGCGGCCCGCGCCGGCCCTGCAGGCGCGCCCGCGCCGGCCATTGCGGGCATGGGCATCATCTTCATCATTTCCATGACCTGGCGCTGGTGCTCGGGCTTCAGCTCGGGCGTGATTGCCTGAACGATGCGCATGTCCATCTGGGCGCGCTCGGGGGGCATCTGCTTGAGCAGTCCCATATGGGTCTGCATGAGCGTCATGCGACGCTGGTCGGGCAGCTCGCACAGTATCTCGGTCCGCGTCTTCACAAGTTTCCGCACGTCTGTCTCGGGAAGCGTGCCGGCGGCCTCCATCATCTGCCGCATCGCGGAGGTGCGCTCGGCGTCGGGCATGCCCGCGAACATCTCGAGGCGCTGCCGCATCATGGTCTTGCGCTGGTCCTCTGGCATCGACGCCATGGCCTTGACCATGTCTTTCATATCCATTGTCATCGGGGTCCTACCCTTCCTTTCGTTCGCCACGACTATCAGTAACTGAGGCTTCTCGATTCCCGGGGCAACCCGCTCAGGGGCATACCTCCTCACTCTTAGCCCACCAGCACTGCCATCGTCCGCATCAGATGCGCATCCCCCGCATGGGGATACTGGTTAGCATACATCGGGCGCTCTGCGGTGTCTAGCTGGCGAACGAGCATTGACCGTGCGGTCAGGGCACTAATCTGAGCGCCGACAGGCGCCCGCTGATCAGGGAGCACGATGATACCTGCGTGACGACGGCCGACTCGCAGCCATTCGGTATGCAGGCG
>JACQUF010000112.1 GCA_016210435.1 Chloroflexota bacterium | reverse complement strand
GTCCGTAATGAAAGAGCGTGGCATCACCTGTGTGGATTACCTGATACCAGGGCTTGGGGCAGTGGACGCAATCGGCAGCTTCAGATTCACTCTGAAAGCTTGCCTCTCCAAGCCTGAAACTGGCTTCCCAGCACCATGTTCCGTGGCGATCGCTTAGGGCGATCAGTCCCTAGTCGTACCGAACCCTGCGTTTCGGCGTCAGGTGCGAGCGGGGCCGGTCGGACCCGGCTCCGACGATGTACCAGCGTCCGTGGTCATGGGCGATGCCGATTGAGGCGGACCGGAGCCATTCCGAGACCACGCGTTCTGGTCCCCACAGTCGGACCGAATTCTGTCGGGCGTACTCCAGGGCTTCGTCAGTGAAACCTGCGAGACAGCAAGCCGCCATCTCGACGGTCTTGCCGCGAGCAACGGGCATCTCCTTGACCCGCTGGCCGGTTTTGACCAACGACTCAACAAACTCGACGCCAGCGGGCGAGTTGGGAGGCTGGGCGGCGGACCAGTAACGGAAGACGTACACGTTCGTCCGCGGGGCAACGGCTACGAAGGTGTCTGGGGGTAGGTCTATGAACGGCTCGACCCTAGCGCCATGCAGCCGGAGCCATCGATCGAACATGGGTGCCGGGTCATCGATGCCGTCCAAGTACCCACCAGGTCTCGCGGGAGCGCGCTCACGCGTGCGAGCAGGCTTGTCTGGGTCGAGGCACTGAAACCAGAGATTCGCGAAGGCTGACCACGCCACCGTGTATTCGGTGTACGTTCCTTCGACTTCGCCCGACACCCGATCAGCCCAGCAGCGGTGATTAGTCGGGTCGAGTTTCCGGAGGTCGTCGATCGACGGGACGGTGTCATTCCAGAACCAGTCACGGAGACGCTGCATCCCGTCGCGGGTGAGACGGGCCGCTAACTCCTTCCGGATCACGTCGGCCAGCCCGTCATCCCCATACTTACGTTGCAGTTGCCGCCAGACGTTGTCGTAGGGCTTGTTCTCGAACTCCAGCCCGTGCTTGTGCAGGGCTTCGTAGAGTTCGCGCTGCACGCCATGGAAAGCGGTACAGAAGGTCTGTCGTAGCCACCCGCTGCATTTCTCGTGCATATGCGAGCCTCCCCCCAAACGGCGCGCATCGTAGCACTGATTATTCCGGACTGGAATAATTCCGCCGCCTCGCCCATAAACAATCTGGCCCGGCATGAAAAACGTGGTCGGGCCGAGGGTCAGGGCGTTACGGAACCGGAAGGGCCGCAAGGTCACGCAGGAAGAGCTGGCCGCGCGCCTTCAGGCGATGGGGCTGCGGATCAATCAGGCCGCGCTTTCGAAGATCGAGAACGGGGAACGGCAGGTCACGGACGTCGAAGTGCTGGGGATTTGTAGGGCGTTGGGGGTTACAACAGCAGAACTGTTCCACGGCACACGGCTCGCTGCGGAATAACGGCCGGTTGCTGTGATCCGAATCGGGCTTTAGAACCGCGCCATCGCAGCCCCTATCTGCTCCGCTGAATCTGTCGAGCCCCGGTCGACGAGCGCAATGCGTGCCATCTTTCTGAAACCCCGACGGTCTGGCCTTGGTAGGGCCTTCACGCGTGCTACGGAGGCCGAGACGACCTTGAACATCGCTTGATCCGCGGTCACCATCACGTCCACGTCGAATAGCTTGTCGCAATGGATTTGATCAAGCGCGTTCCCAGGCGTAGGCTTGACGTTCATCTGCTCCCAGGAAACAAGAGCCTGCAAGTAGTTTCTTGGTAACCGTTCGGTGGCCACTTCGAGCAGCCAAAACCGGAACAGATCGGACGATCGAATGGCCCGAAGGTCCAGGTATGCAGACGCGTAGTCGCGGTAGTCCTTCGAGTAGGGGCTGTTCTTGAGCAAGGCGGACTCCCAGATCGCCGCGGTCGACGTCCGCCACCATCGATCCCAATCGGAAAGGCGGCGAGCGAGCCTATCGAGTTCTGGATCGGTGAGGCGCATATCGAGGGAGTTACCGCTCAGGATCGTCTGTCTGATTTCTCGCTGCTCGCCAAGAACGAATCCCGCTCCCCGTTCGATGAACGTCTGATTTGATGCAAGGCCGTCGGGTTCGTAAGAAGGATCGCGACGAATCTCCGACCAGATCCGTTGATGAGTCGCAAACCATTTCGGCCCCTGCGCAGAGTCTGGTCTGTGCAGCAGCCACTTCGGTCGCAATCGCATGGCTTCTCCGACCAACTCCCAAGCATGGAGATATGCCGCGGGCCGCGACTCGTACTCGGCCGCCACCGTCGAGATCGTCCGGAATCTCGCGATCCTGATTTCATTCGGCGCACGCAGGGTTTCCAGAACGTTCGTGCCCGACACGACCGCCTTCGCCCCTGTCCCGTCGAGCATCCGGCGGACGGCAACGGCGTCGCCATTGCCGGAGATCATCTCGTAGATATTGGTGTCGAAATAGACCAGCATCAGATCGACCAATCAACGCTGTCACGGATCGAGAACGGCGAGCGGATCGTCACGGATGTCGAGGTGCTGGCGGTGTGTCAGGCGCTGGGGGTAGGGGTGGCGGAGTTGTACAGCGGGGTGAAACCGCCGGCGGATTGAACTATCCGTGTTGGTGCGAGCGCCTCCTGATTATTGAGGGGCGACGACAACCTTGACCGTAACTGCCGCTTCGGTCCGACTCAAATCCGATTCGAGAGCCGTTGGGTTGGCCAGGAGATTCGTAGGATCAAATACGAAACACACCAGAGTCTTGCATTCCGGGTGCGCCTGGTAGCGCGCAATATCCTCGATAAGCTGGCTGCCCACCTGCCTGTCTGTTAAGCCGTCTCGCGTCATCTTGACTTCAACGACGATCTTCTCCGCCTTGAGCAAGAAATCCATCCTGCTTGCGCCGCCAGCGTAGCTCGGGGTCCACTCCTCGGGCCGAATGTCATCGAAGAATAGTCGCAGCAGGGCGTGGATTGCGTCCTGAGCGTGGTTTGCTCGGCTGGGGCTGGCCGTTACGTTTTGCCATGACTACGTTTCCGACAAAACACGATACAGGTTGCGGGTGTGATATTGAACATCCTTCCGCCAAGCATGCCCCCGGCTCCCTGAGATCCCGGACTTCTCGCAGGGGCGGTCAACCCGGATCAATCAGGCCGCGCTGTCGAAGATCGAGAACGGAGAGCGGCAGGTGACGGACGTGGAAGTGTTGGGGATCTGTAGGGCGCTGGGGGTGAGCGTGGCAGAATTGGTCAGTGGGCTGGGGTTGGGGATGCCGCCCGAGTAATTCCTCACGGCTTTTGACCACGCTCCGGGTCACGCCGACCCGAGAGGATCGCGATCACGTTGATTACTGATGTCGTTGCCTCGACACAAAGTGCAGCTTCCCGGAATACAGCAGTTCTGCGGTGCTGAAGATCAACGGCAAGGTCAACAGCCGCGCGAGCGCGCTTGCGAGTGGCCTCGTTGGCGGCTCCAGCCATTTCGACCGCAAGGTACGCGACCAGCATGCGTTTGGCATCGGTACGACTGGGCTCAACGTCGTCGAGTGGCGGATGTGTGGCCCGGTCGTAGACGGCTTGTGCCAACGAGATAAGCGCTTCACGGCACAACAGGCCGACAGCCTGGAACTGCTCCTCAGTCTCGGCATTTGCGAGACTCTTTCGAATCTCGCCCACCGTTCTATCAACCTTGGGCCAGCCCGTAGGCTCAACCGCGCGGTCAACGGCGACCCCGGCGGCGTGATCTCGAAGC
>JACQUF010000111.1 GCA_016210435.1 Chloroflexota bacterium | reverse complement strand
GTACATGACCTATTACCATGGGCCTCGGACGGTGACCGTCAAGCTTGGTTCCACGACGCTCTTCACCGGGGACAACGTTGGACAAGTGGCCACGGTCGACGTGGTCAACGGGCTGTCCAGTGTGCGGTACGTCGGACGTCACCACTCGCGCATCTCGGCCCGGGTGTACAACTGGCTCGGCGGCACCGACAACACGGCCAAGTCCACGAAGCTCCACGCGTTCATGGACGCCATGGGGTTCACCAAGGACGTCTACGACCCGTTCTTCGGTGCGTCGAACGACTACGACGATGACTTCCAGTTGTCGAAGGATTCGTACCCCGACCCTGCCGTATGGCCCAACTATCCCAAGGGTGAAGGGTACACGCCCTACCGTTCGACCCTGACGGGCAGCATCGCCCGTGACATGTACATCGGTCAACTGTTCCGTCCGATCCCGCCGCTGATGACCTTCATGATGCCCTGGAACAACACGCTCCCGTCTGATGGCGCGTACCCGCTTGGGTTGACCATCCGCTCCTCGCCGTTCTACGACTGCTCGCGGGCGATGCACCGAATGCAGAAGTACGGCACCAGCAAGGCCAGCGAGGCCAAGGACCTGCTGCGCCACGTAGGGTGGGACGGCTACGGCACGCGCCGGAACTTCTACGTCGATCTGCCTGGTGGGTTCCACGGACTCGGCGAGGCGGTGTCGCGGCTCGTTCTGCCCGAACGCACAGCCTACGAGGGATACTCGCTGCCGTGCTTCCTCGCGGCGTGCTCCAAGCTGTACGAACTGAACGGCGACTCTGACGCCCGTCAGTGGGCCCAGGAAGCCGCGGACATGCAACTCAAGATCCAGTGGAAGTATGACAGCCTGGAGTACCACAACCAGGCAAGGCTCGCCCCCGAGCACATCGGTGGCTTCATGGGCAGCTACCGCATCGGGAGCGACCCGCAGTTCACGACGCAGAACTCGATCATGACGTTCATTCGCGACACTCTGAGCCGCGTGTATATCCCGCTCCATGAGAGGTCATTCCCCGACTACCTTGGGTTCGTCCCTGTCTCCGGCGAACCGTCCGGCCTCGGCGTCATGGGCCTGCTCTGGTACAAGCGGGTGTTTGGAGACGTGGCCCCCGCTCCATGACCGAGAGGAGCTGTGGTAAGGTTGGCGGGAGGCTTGAGCAGGAGCGTTCTTATGGATGTGCAGTACGTGCTCTCCTGGCTTCCCGTGCTTGTGATCCTGTTCGTGGTGGTAGTGGTGGGCGTCAGCGCCTTTGCAGCTTTGGTGCTCGTGCCCATCGTGGCTGGGAGTGCCATCGTGGCCGGGGAGGACCGGAGGGTGATCAAGCGAGCCCTGCGGGGCAGCCTCCTGGGCGCTCTAGCCGTCGGCATCGTATTCGCGGTGCTGGCATACTCTGGCCTCGTGGCCTCGCTTGTGGGTTGAAAGGAAGCGTGAGCGTAGGAAGGTGCAACCGTGACTAGCGAGTACAACAAGATCCATGCGATGGCCAGGGCGCGCAAGCTGACTATCGAGACATTCGGCGCCGACCTGATGAACTTGTGGCCCTTGGCCGACGACAGCGAGTTCATCCGGGACCTGCTTCGGCGCAAGCCCCTCGTCGGCTCGGGCGTGACGCTCAAGGCGGACGGCCTGCTCGACTACGGCGTCAACTTGGGGAGTGGTCACCTGTCTGACGTCGTGTCTGACGTCGGGAATACCAACTGCTCCTCAAGTAGCTACAGCCGGGAGGACGGCGACTACGAGATGGCCGTGCCGATCCCTGCCGGCCGCTGGAGCAAGATCACGTTCAAGAGCACCCGCCACGAGGCCATCACGGGGGCGGTTGCTGTTGCGCCACCCGATACCGCACCGGGTAGCGTGAGTGCGGGCAAGCTGATCGAGATCGACTCCGTCGTTGACACGCAGGCCACGCTCAGCAACATCAAGAACACGACAGCCTTCTACACGGACGGCCAGATCAACAGCTCGTACCCGCGGATGGGCCACGAGCACTACCTGTTCGGGAACATCTATCAGGTGAAGGCGTACCTGAAGAAGTTCGGGAGCCCCACGGGCACGGCCTACCTGAAGCTGTACTCCACGGGCGGGTCCCTACTCGCGACCGCGGGCACAACGCTCGACGTGAGCACCGTCTCCACGTCGGGCGCGTGGTACACGTTCACCTTCAACTGCCCGTACAAGATCTGGGGTTGGGTCCGTGTCGTAGTCGAGTACAGCGGCGGCGATTCGTCCAATCGCCTCGGCTTGGGTCTCACTCAGGGAGGCACGTCGAACGTTTTCGGCGACTGGGTGTACGACTCTGGTGGATGGGTCCAGGACAGCACCTACGACGCGATGATGGAGGTCTACTACTCCGGTGGGCCGTCTGTCCACAGCGTCACGCTGCCGGTCCCACTTGACGCGGACGATGACGACTGGTGGGCGTTCTTCAAGAAGGGTGTCGTGTACGACAGCAGCAACGCTGCCTATGGTCAGACGGGCAAGGTCTACAGCGGGTCGGCATGGAGTGCGCAGAACAACGTTGTCGCCAAGCTTGAGGGCGCGTCTGCAGGCACCTGGGCGTCCCGTGACCAGTTCACGGTCGGTGTGGTGGCCGACGTGGACGGCAGTCCCGGCAACGGCACACTGCTCGCTTTGAGCAATGGCACGGAGGCCAAGGTCTCGCTTCGAGTGAAGTCGGACAAGAAGGTTGAAGCCGTCTTCAAGAACACGAACGGCGACACCGTCACCCTGACCAGCACTGACATCTTGCACCCCGGCTCGAACGTGATCGTTGCTAGCTACGCGGACGGCGCATCGCCTGCGGCGAAGCTGTCGGTCAATGGCCAGGTGGTTGCCACCGGGACGCCGACCAATTACCCGCTGTTGGACGGCACCTTTGCGCTTGGCATCGGCGCCAAAGTCCTCTCGGACAAGACGGTGAGCGACCAGCTTAAGGACGCCATCGTGGACGATGTGTTTATCGCCAAGAGCGTGCCGTCTGATGCCAGCCTCTGGGACCTGTACCTGGCGTACATCACGGCCGCACCGATGATGCAGTTCGAGGACGTGACCCCGGCGTAGCAAGACAGGATGGGAGGCAATCTGCCGAGGTTCCCGCACCCGGGTCTTCGCGGTTCTAGTTTCCAGAGCAATCACTTGCAGTAGGAGCGCGTCGTAATGTCTGAGGAATACAACAAGATCCATTCGCTTGCCCAGGCACGGAAGCTGGTGGTCGACAAGTTTGCTGGGGACCTGGTCAACCTCTGGCCGCTCAACGACGACACGGAGTTCATCCGTGACCTGATGCGCCAGACCCCGCTGACGGGGTCTGGATTGACCATGCGGAGCCAGGGTTTGATTGACTATGCGGCAGAGACCGGGGCGGGTGGCTACGCGGCGGACGCCACGCCAGACGTTCGGGACGCATTCACCACCGGCTCGCAAGGGACGGACTTCGCGAACTGGGTCGCGTTCGCCATTCCTGGTGGGCGGCGCGAGAAGTTCACGTTCGATTCGCGGAAGGGCACCGGGCACACGGTGTACATCGTCCCTGCGGACACGACGCCGTCGAATGCCTCGTCTGAGGCGATTATGACCGTCACGACCACGGTGGCCGGAGCGACCCACACCTGCACGTTCCCGTTCCTCCTAGACGCCGAGGAGGGCGAGTACTGGGCCCTCGTGGATTGCAGCGCCTCCGGCGATGAGGCGATCACGTACGACATCTCGGCTGGGGGTGCGTACAACAACACGGTCAAGAAATGGAGCGGAAGCGCCTGGACCGCTCAGTCTGGGAACTTCGGCCGCATCCTGACGGTGATGTACGGGAACGACCCGCGGACGTGGGCCAGCCTGAGCGAACTCACCCTCGCCGGCGTGATCGAGGTGGATGGCTCCACGGGCGATGGCACGTTCATCGCGATCTGCGACTCGACCGAGGCGAAGGTTCAGATCAGGGTCAAGTCTGATCTGAAGGTCGAGGCGACCATCAAGAACACCAACGGCACGACCTACACGCTCACGGCGACCGAGCAACTCCACCGGGGCACGAACTTCGTCCTGGTGTCGTACAAGAACAACGGCTACGCTAAGCTGTTCATCAACGGTCGCAAGGTGGTCGAGACCTCAGTCTCGGCTCACGACGTGCTGAACGTCGCCGCTGCGCTCTGCGTGGGCGCCAAGATGCTGGCCGATAGCAGCAAGACGGTGAGCGACGAGCTGAACAACGCGACTGTCTCGGATGTGTTCGTCGGACAGAGGCAACTGGCTGATGCTGACATCTGGAGTTTGTTCCTGGCGTTCATCACCGCGGCGCCGCTGATGAAGGTCGAGGGCGCCAGCGACCAGATCGCGCTGACCTAGAGCATCAAACAGCCCACTGAACAGGAGAGGATGAAATGAAGATTACCCGGAGGTATACGGCGGGTGAGGCGCTCTTGGATGGGGAAGTGGTCAAACTTTCGGCAGCCAAGACCGTCAGCAAGGCCACTGCGGGTGCCTCAACTGGCTACAACGACGTTGGTGTGGCTGACCACGACGCTGCCGCTGGCGAACCGGTCGATGTCGTGGTTCTTGGGGTGAAGGAGGTGGTGGCGGATGGGTCGATCGGCGTCGGGGCGCTGCTGGTGCCGTCGAGTGCTACGGCCGGCCGTGTTGTTGCAGTGGAGGCGTACACCCTTCACAACCATGTCGAGGGTACGCCCAATTTGTACCAGGGCTTTGCCAGGAGCACACACACGCATACCAACCCCAACACTGGCAACAGCTCGCCGACTGACCCACACTCCCATACGCAGGGGTCCACAGGAGGGCCGTCCCTCATGGGGAACGCCGCCACCGATCTGCACCAGCACACCATTGCGCAAGCCTCCTTGTACCCCGTCAACGGCAAGATAGTAGGCAAGGCGGAGGAATCAGCGACCAGCGGGCAGCGGTTCTCCATGCTCGTATGCCTGATGTAGACCCGGCTGCAGTTGTCCGAGGAGGAGTCTGAGGTATAGTAGGGGTGGGGCTGACACCAGATTGGCCTCACCCCTGAGCTTTCTATGGAGGTACAGTGTGTCTGAGGAACTGAGCCAGTCCGATGCGAAGCTGGCGTTGCTGCAAGGGAAGGACTTCCGGCAAACGGTCGACGTCGCGCTCCCCTCGGGGCAGCATGTCGTCATGAAAGTGCGTCCGCTGACTGATCAGGAGAAGGAACAGGTCGATGCTCTCCGGGTCAAGGGCCTGGTCGGCTCGGTTGGCCAGGGCAGCAAGACCAACGTGCAGACGGACTTCTCGAAGCTGCGGGTGCTCAACTCGCAGGCTGACCGGCTGCTGGTCCGGTTCGGCTTGTCGCTCGGCGACGTCCAGTGGACCGATGCCGAGGTCGCCCAACTCGTGCCTACGACCATCGATGCGTTGGCCGATGCGATCAGTCTGATCAGCGGGGTGGACCGTCTGAAGGTCTCGTTTCGCGAAAGTAAGGCCAAGCGGGACGGAGACGGAGACGGAGACGACCCAGAAAAGCGAGATGGAGACCAGGCTGAGGCGGGAGGGATTGATCACTGAACTGGCAGAGGGACCCGGCATGGAGATGCTGCTGCTCAGTCAGGCCGGCATCCCTCCGGTCGCTCACCAGGCCGATCTTACGCCGCTGCAAAAAGATGTCCTGTTGGAGGCCATGCGTATCCAGTCCCAGCAGCAGGCCGATGCCATGCGGCAAGGTGGCGCACGTGGGCGTTAGGGTCTTGGGCGATTGGCGGCGTTCTCAGGAGCGCCTCCGTTACCAGTTCAGGCGGGAGATGGAAGCCCTGGCCGAAGAGGCCCGCCAGGAGCTGCAGAAGGAGACGCCGGTACGCACTGGCGAGCTGCGCAGCCGATGGCGGGTCCGTCGCCGTGGTCGCTACCTTGTTGTCGAGAACGGTGCTCCCCATGCGCTCCCCGTTGCCCTCGGTCGTCATGACCGGCCGATGAGCCCTCGGGAGCGCCGAAACAAGGGCTTCCACCTCCGGGCCCTGAACCGGGTCGCCAAGCGCATTGATGGACGGTTCCAGCGCATGCTCAGGACGGTGTTCTGATGCCGAACTTCATCATCGAGGTTGCCCTTGAAGGAATCGACAAGCTGTCGCCCCTCCTCGAGCGGGCGGCACGCCTTGTCGATAGCGCGTCTCAGACGATGGAGCGGTCGCTTCAGGGTGTGCAGCGCCAGATTGACGCCGTCGCCCAGGCCGCCGACAAAAGCTTCGCCCAGGTCGGCAAGAACATGGAGCAGGTCGGCAAGGAGATCGAGGAGACTGGCCGGAAGCTCCGTCCTCTCGGCATCGCCCTGACCGCCACAGGTGCCGCGCTCGTCGCCCCCGCGGTGCTCGGGACGAAGCGGTATGCCGAGTTCCAGGCGCAGATGCAGGCGGTCCGGGCCGTCGCGCAACTCACGGACGATGAGTTCGCGCGGCTCGCCCAGACAGCCCAGACCCTCGGCGCGGAGACCCCCTTCACGGCGAAGGAAGCCGCAGAGGGACTGACCGTGCTGGCGCGCGCCGGCTTCAACACGGAGGAGATGCTGAACACCATAGCCCCGCTGCTGCAACTCGCGGGAGCTGGTGACATCAGCCTTGCGGAGTCCGCCAACATCGCTGTTCGGTCCATGCGCGGCATGGGTATCGCGACAGAAGAGGCCCAGCGGGTCGTGGACGTGCTGGCGAAGGCAGCGAACAGCTCGACTGCGGACGTTGGGGATTTGGGCGAAGGGTTCTCCTACGTGGCTGCGGTTGCGCGGCAGGCCGGTATGAGCCTGGAGGAGACGGCTTCCACGCTCGCCGTCCTCTCGGATGGTGGCATCGTTGCGTCCAAGGCGGGCACTGGCTTGCAGGCCGCGCTTCGCGAGATGACCGCTCCCTCTGCGCAGCAGCGGAAGTTGATGCAGCAGCTTGGGCTCTCGTTCTTCGATGCGGCCGGCAACATGAAGCCGCTCGGGGACATCGTGCAGCAGTTGAACGACCGGCTGGGCCCGATGGGTGCCAAGGCGCGGCTCGGTGCGCTGAACATCCTGTTCCTCGACCAGGGCGCCCGCACGATGTCCGTCCTCATGGGACAGGGCGCGGACAAGGTTCGCAAGATGGAGGCGGCGCTCGACAGTGCGAATGGCGAGGCCCTGCGGATGCAGCAGGAACGGTTGAAGGGCCTCGCTGGCTCGTGGGAGCTGTTCCTCGGTGAGCTGGACGTCGCACTCCAGTTCATCGGGAAGCTGTTCGAGCCGGCCCTGACCCTCCTGGTGAAGACGCTTGAGCGGGTAGTCTCCACGTTCAACCGTCTCCCTGGGCCCGTCAAGACCGTGGTCGCGCTATTCACGACCCTAGTGGGCGCCCTGCTACTCGCCGCGGGCGGTATGGTTCTGCTGCTCGGCCCGATGGGGGCGCTGTGGGCCTCGATGGGCGTTGGGCTCACCAAGGTCGGTGTCCTCATTAGGGGGCTCAGCCAGTTGGCCGTGACGCTAGTCACGCGGGTGATCCCGGCCATCGTCAGCACGATCATCGCTATGGGGCCGATCATGTGGATTGCGCTGGCCATTGCTGCGGTCATTGCGCTGCTCGCCTTCGCCTGGATAAAGAACCTGTTTGGCATCCAGCAGAAGGTGGCGGCGTTCGTC
>JACQUF010000011.1 GCA_016210435.1 Chloroflexota bacterium | reverse complement strand
CGCCTGGAGAGCGTGTGTCCAGGGTAACCTGGACCGCGGGTTCGAATCCCGCCCTCTCCGCCAGTCCTGACGGCGGCCGCGGTGAGCTTGCCACCGGGCCGAATCGCGCCCCCGTGCTGAAAGAGGTCCCATGGACGCGGCCAGATACTGGGTGGCCTTCAATCGAATAACGGGTCTCGGACCAAAGCGCTTCGAACTTCTCGAGTCCCATTTCAAAGACCTCCGGCTTGCCTGGTCAGCCGGGCCAGCCGATCTCCATGCGGCCGGATTCGATCGAGGCGTGGTCGAGCGCATCGTTGCCGAACGGCCGCGCATCGATCCCGATGCCGAAATGGAGCGCCTGGTGCGGGCTGGGATCCGGGCCATTCCGCGGAACTCCCCGGCGTATCCCCGCCTGCTGAAGGAGATCTACGATCCGCCTGCCGTACTCTACGTGCGGGGCGAGATCGGGGATACCGGCGAAAACGGCGTAGCAGTCGTCGGCACGCGCGTGCCAACGCCGTACGGTCGGGAGACGGCTCACAGGCTCGCGACCGAGCTGGCAGCCGCAGACATAACGGTAGTCAGCGGACTCGCGCTCGGCATCGACGGGATAGCACACAGGGCGGCCCTCGAGGCGGGCGGCCGAACAGTTGCCGTTTTTGGTACCGGCCTTGATGAGATCTTTCCGGTGCGCCACACGGAGCTGGCAGAGCGGATCGTTGAGCACGGCGCACTCGTCTCGGAATACCCGCTGGATACGAAATACGACTCGGTAAACGTCCCCCGCCGGAACCGGGTCTTGAGCGGCCGGGCCCGTGGAACCCTCGTGGTCGAGGCGGGTATCAAGAGCGGGGCACTGATTACCGTCCGGTATGCTCTGGAGCAGAACCGCGAGGTCTTCGCGGTGCCCGGCAGTATCCTTTCAGAAAAGAGCGCTGGCACGAACTGGTTGATCCAACAAGGGGCCAAGCTCGTCATCAACTGCACGGATATTCTGGAGGAACTGAATATTACCGTCCCCGGCCGGCAGATGCCGCTGCGTGCACCCGGGGATGACCTTGAGCGGCTCGTCCTCAGTGCAGTGACCGCCGAACCAGTCCACATCGATGACGTGATAAGGACGTCAGGGCTTCCGAGCTCCACGGTGAGCGCCGCGCTCACAATGATGGAACTTCGCGGCCTCGTTCGACAGTCCGGCCCACTGCTCTACTCGAGGACCCAAGAAGCCGCTATCGGGTAGGCGCCGGGCGCGTTCATTTCAAACGTCCCACCAACAGCCAATCAAACGAAACAGGAATCATGCCTAAAGACCTTGTGATCGTTGAATCGCCCGCCAAGGCAAGGACAGTCGGCCGGTTCCTCGGCGACCAGTACCAAGTCAAGGCGTCCATGGGTCACGTCCGTGACTTGCCGGAACGGGATCTCGGCGTCGATCTCGGAGACAAGTTCAAGCCCACCTATGTCGAAGTGCCGGGTCGCGAGCACGTTCTCCGCGAGCTCAGGCGCGCCGCCAAGTGGGCCGGCAGCATCTGGCTCGCCACCGACCCTGACAGGGAGGGCGAAGCCATCTCGTGGCACATCGTGCAGGCCGCGGGCCTTCAGAACGCCGCCCTCAAACGGGTGGTGTTCCACGAGATCACCGAGAACGCGATCCGGCATGCCTTCCGCCACCCGCGCCAGATCGACCTGCGTCTGGTCAATGCGCAGCAGGCGCGCCGGATTCTCGACCGGATCGTCGGTTACGAGCTGAGCCCGGTTCTCTGGAAGAAGGTGCGGCGCGGACTCTCTGCCGGCCGGGTGCAATCTGTCGCTCTGCGGCTGATCGTGGACCGTGAGCGCGAGATCGAGGCGTTCAGGCCGGAAGAGTACTGGGTAATCACTGCGACCCTGTCCAAGGAGGCCGCCGCCGACAAGACTTTCAAGGCAACCCTCGCGTCGATCCAAGGGCAGGGCGGAAGGCTGCGCGTGGGCGACCGGACCCAGGCGGATGGCATCGTCCAGGACCTGCGTGCTTCTCAGTACCGTGTGGCTTCGGTTGTGACAAAAGAGGTCCGGACCAGGCCGGCCCCGCCCTTCATCACGAGCACGCTCCAGCAGGAGGCGGCGCGGCGGCTGCGGTTTGGAGCGCAGAGGACGATGCGGCTCGCCCAGGAACTCTACGAGGGCGTTCAGCTCGGCGGCGGTGACGCGATCGGTCTGATCACGTACATGCGCACCGATTCGACTCACATCGCCCCGCAGGCGCTGCGTGAGGCAGCTGATTTCATCAAGCAGAAGTTCGGGCCGGAATACTTTGACAGGCCCAGGACCTACCGGACAAAGAGCAAAGTGGCACAGGAAGCACATGAGGCGATCCGGCCGACGTCTATGCTGAGAACTCCCGAAGGCGTTGCTCCGTACCTCTCGTCCGACCAGCAGCGGCTCTACGACCTCGTATGGAAACGCATGGTCGCCTGCCAGATGAACGACTCGCTGGCCGACTCGACGACGGTCGAGATTGACGCACGGGGCGGCCCATCCAGCAGGGCCTACGTGCTCCGTGCCACCGGTTCTCTACTCAAGTTCCCCGGCTTCCGAATGGTCTACCTCGAGGCGAGGGAAGAGGGTGAGGAGCAGGACGAAGAGTCGCGGGAGTTGGTGCCCCTGTCGGAAGGCGAGCGCGTGCGGCTTGCGGCTGCAGATGGCGTAGCTGCGGAACAGAAGTTCACCCAGCCGCCGCCCCGCTACTCAGAGGCGATGCTGATACGCACTCTGGAGGAAAACGGGATCGGACGCCCTAGCACTTTTGCCAGCATCGTCCAGACAATCGAGCAGCGCGACTACGTGTCGCGGGTTGGTGGCCGTTTCAAGCCGACCAAGCTCGGCGTCGTTGTCTGCGACTACCTCAAAGATGGCTTCCAAGAAATCATGGACACCGGGTTCACCTCGAACATGGAGGAGAGCTTGGATTCGATCGCCCGGGGCGATGCCGAGTGGGTAGCGACGCTCGACAAGTTCTATGGCCCATTCAAGGCCGATCTGGAGAAGGCGCGCGGAGGGCCGCGCGTGCCGACGTCGCAGCTGGACGAGCCGAGCGAAGAGATTTGCGAAAAGTGCGAGCGGCCGATGGTGATCAAGACCGGCCGGTTCGGGAAATTCCTCTCGTGCAGCGGGTTCCCGACCTGCCGCAACTCGAGACCATTGAGGATCAGCACGGGCGCGAAATGCCCCGAATGCGGCGGCGAGCTGCGCCAGCAGCAGGGCCGAGCGAGCCAGGGAAGGCCGGCTCGCCCTTTCTATGGGTGCTCGAACTACCCCACCTGCAAGTTCACGACCAACCGGAAGCCGGTAAAGGAACCGTGTCCTTCCTGCGGCAAGCTGCTCGTGGAGCGCGGCCGGGACAGCGTTCAGTGCCTGTCCTGCGAGTTCACAGGCAAGCTTTCGGAGATATCCGGCAAACCTGCAGAACAGCCGGAGCCGGTCGAAGCGTAGCCGTTCCTGCCGCCACGCCGTCTCCATGTAGTAGATCTGTCGTCCTTCATCCGCCTCAGGCGGATGAAGGACCTGTTCGCCGTGCAACAGGTTCCTCGTTGCGCTTGGAACGACAAGCGCGCGGGCCGGAATCGTGACCACCCCGCAGAGGTCACTCAGAAGCCATGTACGCGCCGATCCGCTCGATGCGGTCAGGTGGAACCACTGGCTACGCGAGTTCGAATCCCACCTCCGCGGCGTGCGACAGCTAGCGCCGTACACGGTCAGAAACTACCTCACCGACCTCGTGCCGTACGGTGAATACCTGCGGAAGACCCGGACCATGGACCTCGACCGCGCCGACCGATGGTTTCTTCGGGGGTACCTTGCCTGGCTGATCGATCTCGGGTACGTAAAGCAGAGCGTCAGCCGCAAACTCACGGCTCTTCGTTCTTTCTACCGGTTCCTGCGTGAGCAAGGTGCATCATCCCGTGACCAGACCGACCTGGTTGGCGCACCGCGGGCCGACCGGAGGCTCCCAGCCGTCGCGTCGGCGGAGGCGGTGGCCGCGCTGCTCGCGGTCCCGGATCGATCATCGGATGCCGGAGTCCGCGACTGTGCCCTACTGGAGCTGCTCTACTCTGCGGGCTTGCGCGTCAGCGAAGCACGAAACCTCGATCTGGATGGAGTCGATCTGGGAGCGCACGAGGTCCGCGTGACAGGCAAGGGATCAAAGCAGCGGATCGCCTTGCTCGGGGCGCCCGCTGTCCAGGCGCTTCAGAGCTATCTTGGATCGGTCAGGGGCAAGTGGGTCACTCGATCGAGCGGCAATGCGCTGTTTCTGAACCGGTACGGCGGGAGACTCACTGTTCGAAGCATCCAGAAGATCGTTAAACGCTGCGCAGTCGCAGCCGGCCTGGACCCCGCGTTCCATACCCACACCATCCGGCACAGCTTCGCAACGCACATGCTCGATGGAGGGGCCGATCTTCGGGTAGTCCAGGACCTGCTTGGACACTCCAGCCCATCCACGACCCAGATCTATACCCACGTTTCGGCGGAACAGGCACGCAAGACATACCTCAAGGCGCATCCGCGTGCTGCCGGCATGGGTACTCGCCCGTCCTGACCGCGGCTCCACGTTGTAAGCTGGTTAGCCGTGCCTTTCGGTTTCCGCAGCTAGACCCATGGAGGCCGGCGTTTGCCTCGGAAGCACACTGTCCTGGTCATAAACGGTCCGAACCTGAACCGGCTAGGAAAACGCGACCCCAAACATTACGGGTCGACGACGCTGGCAGACATCGAGGGATCGCTGGCTAAGCGCGGTGCCGAGCTTGGCGCAGAAGTCGTGTGCTTCCAGTCCAACCACGAGGGTGCAATCGTCGATTTCATTCAGGAGCGGGCATCCAAGGCAAGCGGCGTGATCATCAATTCGGGAGCGCTCACCCAGGTCGGATATTCCATCCTGGACGCGCTGCTTGATGCCGGGTTGCCGGTCGTTGAAGTCCACCTTTCCAACATCCATACGCGTGAAGAGTTTCGCAGGAATTCCGTGATTGCCCCGTACGCCATAGGCCAGATAGCGGGCCTGGGATGGCGCGGATACCTCTACGCCCTCGACTACCTCGTCAGCATCTCCAACGAGTCCAGGGTCACGTGACTACTGCAACGAGCGCAGTGGCCACCCGGCTGGAGGGGCTGCGGACGAAGCTAGCCGAAAAGAGCGTCGACGGAATTCTGATTTCGGAGCCTTCGAACCGGCGCTACCTGTCGGGCTTCGTGGGGACCGCGGGGCACCTCATCATCTCGCGTGACCATGCAGTACTTGCTACCGATTTCCGGTACACGGAGCAGGCGAGCCGGCAGGCGCCGGACTACCGGGTTGAGCGCACGAAGGCGGGCCTCGACTGGTTGCCGAAGCTGGCCCCTGAGCTCGGAATCAGGACACTGGCTTTCGAGGCCGACAACGTCACGGTGTCGCTCTACAACCGCATCAAGGACGCGATGCAGGAAGCCAGGGGCGCGGGTGTGGAAGTCCAGCTCGTGCCCACGTCCGGAATCGGCCTGGAACTGCGCTCGGTGAAGGACGCACCCGAACTCGCATTGATGCAGAAGGCGGTCGATATCGCCGACGACGCGTTCGACGAAATATCACAGAAGATCATCCCGGGGATGACCGAAGCGGAAATCGCGTGGCAGATCGAACTGGCGGCCCGCGCCCGGGGCGCGGAGTCCCTTTCGTTTGAAACGATCGTCGGGGCTGGCGCCAACGGAGCCTTGCCGCACCACCGGGCGGCCGACCGAATCGTCAACGCGGGCGAGCCGATCGTCATCGATATGGGCGCGCGATATCAGGGGTATTGCAGCGACCTCACGCGGACCATCTTCCTGGGCAAGCCTGACGATGAATTCAAACGTGTGTACGACATCGTGCTCGGCGCGCAGCTGACCGCTATCGAAACGGTGGCGACCGGAATGACCGGCGCCGAATGCGACAATCTCGCGAGGGCCGTGATCGAGCAGGCTGGCGAAGGAGAAGCGTTCGGCCACTCGCTAGGCCACGGGGTCGGCCTGGATGTTCATGAGAGCCCGTCGGTCGGCGCCACCGCCAAGAACGTCCTCGCGGACGGCATGGTCTTCACGATCGAACCTGGCATCTATCTCTCAGGCTGGGGAGGCGTGAGAATAGAAGATATCGTCGTCCTCGAGAACGGGCGCGCCAGGGTATTGAGCAAGGCTCGCAAGTTCGTTCCGTAACAACCGCCCGTTCGCGTTCCGCCACCTACCGGGAGATCCTTCACCGTGACAATTGGCTTCAACGACTTGCGCCGCAACATGGCCATCCTATACGAGGGTGACGTGTACACAGTCCTCGAATGGCAGCACCGCAAGGCGCCCAAGGCGCCGCCGACGCTGACGCTCAAGCTACGGAACGTCAGGACAGGCAACGTCTATGAAAAGAAGATGCCTGCAACCCACAAACTGACCCCCGCGCCGGTCGATACTCGCAAGGCGCAGTACCTGTTCTTCGACGGCGAAGCCTACACATTCATGGACACTGAGACCTACGAACAGTTCGCGGTACCGAAGGACGTACTGGGAGATTCGATCAATTACCTGATCGAAGGCGACACGATCGAGGTGATGATCCACGAGGGCACGCCGATCGCCGTGGAACTGCCGGTCTTTGCAGTTCTCACCGTGGACCACGCAGAACCCGCGGTGAAGGGCGATACCGCCACAGGCGCCCTGAAAAAAGTCACTACGAATACCGGACTGGAGCTGATGGTGCCGCTCTTCATCAATGAGGGCGACAAGCTGAAGGTGGACACCCGGGACGGCCGGTATATCGAGCGGGT
>JACQUF010000135.1 GCA_016210435.1 Chloroflexota bacterium | reverse complement strand
GCAGCGAGGGCAAGCTCACGCTCGCCAGTTACTTTTTTGCCACCGGATTTACGAGGTAGATGGCACCTCGGCCTGCAGTCTCGCGGTCGCCTCTCTGTCGAGACCACGCGTCCCCAATACAAATCTAATTGTATCTGGCCACGCAAGGGCAGGGGAGTAGCGGGAGAAAACGCTTCCGCTTTCCCGCCCGATCGATCGGGACCGCCGCCCGCTCACGTGGGGAGTGTTTTCCGCAACGTATTTCGTTGCGCTATACTGGATAACGTAAGGAGACCCACATGCCTGTGGCAGTACGCGAAAAGGTCCGCGCAGTGAGCCGTGACGTCGGCGGCCAGGCGAGACTCGCACGGCTGATCGGGGTAAGTCCTTCACGCATCAGCCGGTGGCTCCATGATGAAACGCCGGATACAGCGAACCAGCGGAAGGTTGAGGGCGTGGAGTACGTCCTCAGCCGCCTGCTGAGCACCTGGAGTCGAGAAACCTCGTTGAAGTGGCTTCAGGGCCTGAATGCGCATCTCGGCGATCGGCGTCCCATCGACCTGCTTGCTTCAGGCCGAGTTGCTGAGGTGATCGAAGCGATCGAGTCGGAGGAATCCGGCTCGTACGCCTGATCGTGCTCTACCGCGTGTTTCCGCTGGTGCCCGGCGCCGCGCCAGCCGAGCCTGGCGGACCTCTTCATGTGCCGCGTGAACGGCAGGGAACCGGTAGGCACGACCACCCGGAATCGTATGGCGCGCTCTACGTCTCAAGGGTCGCCGAAAGCGCGATCGCTGAGCGGATCCAGGGATTCCGCGGCCAGACGCTGACCGATGGTGACCTCCGCCTCGTCGATGGCACGCGCTACGCGCTCGCAAGCTTCAACGACGAAGCAATTGCCCAGTTGGTGGACCTGGACGATCCGGCCGAACTGGCACGGCGACAGCTACGGCCGTCGCTCGTGGCCACGCGGAACCGGAGAGTCACGCGGGAGATCGCGCTCCGAATCTTCAACGATGGCGCATCCGGCTTCGCCTGGTGGTCAACCCTCGAGTCCTCATGGACGAACGTGACGCTCTTCGGCGAACGTTCCATCGAGCACTTGATCCTGGTCCGGGAACCCGAGCCCCTCACAGTCGCCCACGACGCCCTGAGGGCAGCCGCCGAGGCGATCGGAGTTGGACTCATCAGATAGGCCGTCCGGCGTGAGCGAGGGCATGGAAGATTCCCGCTCGCTCGAGCTATGCCCGGCGGCGGGCCTCCTGGCGCATCTCCCTTTCCACGTCCCGCTTCTTGATCACCTCCCTGCGGTCGTACTTGCGCAGCCCTCGCACGAGCGCGATTTCGACCTTTGCGATGTGGCCCTTCAGGTAAAGGCGGAGCGGCACGATCGTGAGCCGTTGCTGCTCAACCAGCAGCCCGAGTCTCCTGATCTGGTCCTTGCGGAGGAGGAGTTTCTTCGGCCTCCGGGGGTCGTGTTGCCCCCAGGGGCCAGCGCTTGGCCATTCCGAGACGTGCAGGTTCTGCAGCCAGAGTTCGCCATCCCTGGCGTGCGCGTAGGCCTCGCCTATCTGGACCTTTCGTGCGCGGATCGACTTGATCTCGCTGCCGGTCAGGGATAGCCCGGCTTCCAAGGTCTCCAGGACTTCATAGTCGTGCCTGGCCCGGCGGTTGACGGCAAGGGTCCGGACCTTGTCCTCGGACACCGCGGGCGCTCACGATCCTTTGGCAGTGAGCCCGGTCTGGAAGTTGAGCTGCTTGATGGCGGCCGACATCTGGGTGTCTTCGAAGGCGGCGTTCGTCCGGTCGGCCTTCGGGAGCGCGACCTGGACGTCGGGCGTAACGCCGGCCCCTTCGATCAGGCATCCATTGGGCGAGTACCAGCGTGCAAACGTCAGGTATAAGCCACCACCGTTGCTCAGTTCCCGCAGCGTGTTGACGCTGCCCTTGCCAAAAGTCTTCTGTCCGATGAGCACGGCCCGGCCATGACCACACTTCGCCTGCAATGCCGCCGCGAGCACTTCGCTGCCGCTCGCGCTTCCCTGGTCAACGAGGACCACCAACGGGATATCCTTCGCGGTCCCGCCGGCTTTTACGCGCCAGTCGCGGCGGTTGCCCCGGCCATCGACCTCGTAGGTGACGAGGCCCTCAGTCAGGAACTCGCTCGCCACGTCCACTGTCGTGGACAGCAGGCCGCCGGGGTTCCCGCGGACATCCACCACCAACCCCTTCGCGCCCTGGCCTTTCAGATCTGCGATCGCCTTTCGAACTTCTCCGCTGGACCGCGCTGTGAACTGATTGATCGATATCACGCCGTACGGGACGTCTTCAAGCATCCGAATCGCGAGGGACGCCTGCTCGATCACCCCGCGCACGATGCTGACGTCGAGTTCCTCGCCGCTGTTAAGCCTGCGAATCCTGAGCGTGACCTGCGATCCCTTGGGCCCCCGGATCTTGGTCACCGCGTCGACGACGCTCCAGCCCTCAGTGTCCTCGCCGTTCACGGCCAGAATGAGGTCTCCCGGCTTCAGGCCCGCAGCCTCGGCCGGCGTGCCTTTCAAGGGCGTGACAATCACGATCCTTTTGCCATCGGGCGACGCCTGGATCTCGGCGCCGATGCCCTGAAATTCGCCTTCGAGCTCGGAGTTCTGGAGGCGCAGGGTCTCCGGCGAAACATATGCCGTGTGGCGATCGCCGATCGCTTCGACCATGCCCTTTACGGCAGCCTCGCTGAGCTTCCGCGGATCGAGCTTTTCCCGCTCGACGTATTCCCGGACAAGGATGCTGTAAGCCTCCCAGATGACTTCGAGGCCGGCTGGGACCTCGTCTGGCGCGGGGATAGCCGGCAGCGCGGTCGGCGTTGCGACTTCTCCGTTCGAAAGCAACGGCGCGTTCGTGGTCCCCAGAACGCTCCCGGTTTTGGTTGCGGATGACCCGCCGCCGCAGGCGACTGCCGCGACAAGGAAAACGCCAGCTGCGAAAGAAACAAAGGTCCTTCTGCCGAATATAGACACTCGATGGAACCTCGGGAAAACGCCTGGAAGGTCGGGAGTGTGGCCCGGCATGAGTTTAGCATCGGGATACGTTTGGGCCGGGATTTCGGCTCTTCTTGCTTGACATAACAGGTCTAGTGCGAACCAATCGCAGATTGAGGGCGGGGCAGCGGCTGCCCCGTTCAGGGGGTCTCATGGGGCTATCGCCGCCCGTCACAGCGCCAAACCGCCAGCCCCCCGCTTTTCTCGCCGACCTATCGGGAAAAGCGCGATCAGGACGACCTTCTCTTCGACTTCGTTCAGGCGCCTCTAGCCTTCCTCTAGCCTGACGAGGCGGCAAGCCAGCTCAGGCGGTCGGCCGCTACTCTCAGGTTCCCGATCCGGCGAATCAGAGGTCTCGATGCCGGAAAGCTCGCGTCGGCTTACCTTCGCCGACATGTAAGGTCCTGTAAGGTTGCGCGAACCTCTCCCGTCGAATTGAACATAACGCGCGCCCCGTGCCGGCCCAGCGTTCACCCCGGCGATCAGGCGGTAGCGATTTCCTCACAGGCCCTCAGGGCGGACTCGCAAGGACAAGTGCCGTTCGGGCGGCGAGACCTGCCGCCTATCCCCCAACCGACGCGCCGATCAGCCGGCCCAGGCCAAACGTCACCAGCGCGGCGCCGACCCCGGCAAGCAACATCCGCGCAGCCCCCCAAACGGGGTTCTTCGAGGCCATTGCCGATATGGCCCCGCCGACGACCACCAGGGCAATCGCACTCAGTACGGCGGCCAGGGCGATCGCCAGTCCTCCCTCCACGAATACAAACGGCGCCAGCGGGATGAACGCACCGATGACGAAGCTGGGAAACGAACTCAGCGCGGCCCGCCAAGGCGAGCCCAGGGACTCCAGCGAAAGGCCCAGCTCCTCGCGGACCATCGCGTCGAGTGCTGCCTCCGGCTG
>JACQUF010000108.1 GCA_016210435.1 Chloroflexota bacterium | reverse complement strand
GTTCTGAGGCTCGTCGAGGATCAGGAAGTTGGCCCCTCCCGCAACGAAGGTCGCAATCTGCAAGCGGGCTCGCTCGCCGAGGCTCAGATTCGATATCGGATTCACGGCGTCATCGCCCTCGAACAGGAAATAATGCAGATAGTTCCTGGCCGCCGTCTCGTCCATCTCTGCGACGGACCGGATCACCGCAAGTGGAGTTGATTCCAGCGGCAACGCGGCCGAGTCCTGCCTGACGAGTCCCGGCTTTATGTGGGCGCCGAGGACCGCTTCGCCTGAACTGGGCGCCAGATCGCCTGCGGCGATCCGCAGGAGCGTCGTCTTGCCGCATCCGTTCGGTCCTATAACGGCAACCCGGGCGCCATGTGTGACCTCGAGATCGACGTTGCTGAAGATCGGCTGCATGCCGTAGGCATGCCCCACTTCCGCAAGCCTGAGCGCGATATCACCGCCGCGCGTTCCGGGCGCCAGGTCCACTTTCATCTGCCAGGAGCGCCCGGGACGCTCCACAATTTCGCCGCTCCTCAGGTAGCGCTCCAGCCTCCGCTCGCGCACCTTTGCCTGGCGTGCGATCCCCTTCGCGATCTTGCGGATCGCAAAGTCGGTTGTGCTTCCTTCGATGCGCTTCGCGTGCTCCTTTTTCTTTGCGATGTCATCTTCGAGTCGCTTGATCGCGGTCTGCTGGACCCGGTAGCGCGCCATCCGCCGCTCGGCCTCATGCATCACTTCTTCCACGTATGCGCTGTAGTTGCCTGCATATTTGCGAGCGCGACGCCCTTGCGGGTCGATGACGACCGTCTGACGCGTGACCCGATCGAGCAGTTCACGGTCGTGCGAGGCAATTACGACCGCCCCGCGGTAGCTGCGAATGAATTCCTCCAGCCATAGTAACGCCTCGATATCGAGGTGGTTTGTCGGTTCGTCGAGCAGCAGGTAGTCGGGTGCACTCAATAGCAAGCGTGCCAGGCCGAGACGGGTGCGCTGCCCACCGCTGAGGGTGGCGATCGTGGCCTCCGGTCCTATCCCGGCGAGCCCGAGCCCTTCCATTACAGCGGCACACCGCGGCTCTAAGTCGTAACCGCCGAGCGCTTCGAATTCGCCCAGAACTTCACCATACTCGCGAGACAGAGGAGTCGAATCGACCGGTCCGGCATCCGCCAGCCGAAGCTGGATGCTCGCGAGCCGGCTTCGCATCTCGCCGAGGCGCGGTACCGCCGCGTCCAGGAATTCCCGGACCGTCATCCGGGGGCCGGACACCTCGTCCGGTTTCAACAGGCCCGCCGTTGAGTCCTTGCGGAGACGCACCTCGCCCCGGCTCGGCGCCTCTTCGCCCGCCATGATCCTCAGCAGCGTGGACTTTCCACTCCCATTGGGACCCACGAGGCCAACCCGGTCCCGCGGATTGACGACAAGCGAAACAGATTCAAAAAGCGTCTCGGCGCCAAAGGACTTGGAAACGTCTACGAGTTGAAGCAAGGGGCTAGAGCGGTCCTTGCCCCGGCCGCGTCGGATGCGGGACCTGCCGCCCCTTCAGCATGTCCAGGGCATGGCCGAGTACGGGAACTACTACCTCGAGCGTCTCCCGGACACCTTTCGGGCTGCCCGGCAGGTTGATGATCAGGCAACGGCGGCGCACACCGGCACGAGCGCGGCTCAGCATCGAGAACGGCGTCTTCGCAAACGTCTGGGCGCGCATCGCTTCAGCGATTCCCGGGACGTCGAATTCGACCACCTGTGACATTGCCTCAGGGGTGACATCGCGTGGCCCCAGGCCGGTGCCTCCGGTTGTCACGACAACGTCTACTTTCCCGGAATCCGCCCATTCGCGGAGGGTGCTCGCGATCCGCTCCATCTCGTCCGGAACGAGTTTCCGATCGGCGAGCGTGAACCCCGCGCCGCTCATCATCTCGACGATCGCGTCGCCGCTTGTGTCTTCTCGCTCACCTGCGGCCCCGGCATCGCTGCTGGTGAGGACTGCGAATGTCGGCACTCATTCATTCCCCAGCTTATTGAGTTCTTCCGGGAGAGGGCCCGGCGGACGCCGCCGTGCCACTGAGCTTCAGCGTACCGCACGCGCTCCCGCAAGGGTGCTCTGCCTTCCGTTAGCGCGCGCGCTCGAGCTCGCATTTCGACAGGCGCCAAAAAACCCGAAAACGGCGTTCGCCAATGCTTGCGACGTGCAGGTGCGTTTGGTAGAACTTGGTGCCTACAGGGGATGACAGGTATATTCTGGGGGCGCGCCCACGTGCGGAGTCCGGCAGTAGCAGGAGGTCCTTGGGCCAGTGATCTTTTCCGGGGAGTACGAGCATCGCATCGACTCCCAGGGCCGACTGGCGATCCCAGCCCGATTCAGGGCGGCATTCGCCGACGGCCTGGTGCTTGGCCGCGGCTACGACCCCTGCATTACCGCCTATTCGACGAACGAGTGGCAGAAGCTGGCCGAGACCATGCGCGCCCTGCCTGAGACAAGCGCCGCCACGCGGCGACTGAACCGCCTCACCTTCGCCGGCGCTTACCCCGGCGACCTCGACCGCCAGGGCCGGACCTTGATCCCCGCGGTACTGCGCCAGTATGCCGGGATCGCCGAAAACGTGGTCGTGGCAGGCGCTGGCAAATATCTCGAAATCTGGAGCAGCGAGCGGTGGCGTGCCGAACGGCAGGCCCTGGACGCGGCTGCCGCGGAGATCGCGGAACGCGCTCACCGGCTCAGTCCGTCAGGTGCGGCCAGGTAATCTGGGAGTGCGGCGGTGATCCTGATGGGACTGGAGCTGCATCACACGCCGGTCATGGTGCCGGAGGTGCTCGACGCGCTCGCGGTACAGCCCGGGGGGAGGTACATCGACGCCACCCTGGGCGAAGGTGGCCACAGCGAGGTCGTCCTCAAGGCGTCCGAACCCGGAGGACAGGTCCTCGGCCTCGATGCCGACCATGAAGCCATAACAGTCGCGCGCGCGCGCCTGGCCAGCTACGGCGACGCGTTCCTGGCCGTGAACGCCAACTTCCGTGATATCAAGGACGTCGCACTCGACCTGGAGTTCCTTCCGGTCCATGGCATCCTGCTCGACCTTGGCATTTCCTCTCTGCAGCTGGACGTCGAAGCGCGCGGCTTCAGCTTCCGCCGCCCTGACCCGCTCGACATGCGCTTCAGCGTCGAACAACGGATCACCGCGGCGGACATCGTCAACAGCTACAGCCAGACAGAGCTGGCTGACCTCATATTTCACCTCGGCGAGGAACCGGCCGCGCGCCGGATCGCGGCGGCGATCGTGCGGACGCGCCCGATCAGGACCTCTTCCGAACTGGCGGAGGTCATCGCGAGGACAGCCGGAGGCGGGCCCAGGCGCCGCATTCACCCGGCCACGAGGTCATTCCAGGCGATCCGAATCGCGGTCAATGACGAACTCGGGTCGCTCCAGTCCGCCCTGGAACAGTCGATCCCCCTTCTTGGACATGGCGGCAGGCTGGTCGTCATCAGCTACCAGTCTCTGGAAGACCGCATCGTCAAGAACTTCATGCGCCGTGAGTCATCGGACTGTGTGTGCCCGCCCGAGACAGTCGTGTGCAGCTGCGGGCACAAGGGATCTCTCCGTCTCGTGAGCCGGAAGGTGATCAAGCCGTCGGACGCCGAGGTCGCGGCAAACCCGCGAAGTCGCAGCGCCCGGCTTCGCGTGGCGGAGCGGGTCTAGCCAAGTTATTTCGTGCCCGCGGGACGGGCTGAGGGAGCAGACCATGATTCAGGAAGACATCAGAGTAGCGATCGACCTCGGGACGACCAAGGTCTGCGCGACCGTCGGCAAGAGCCGGCCCGATGGTTCGGTGGAAGTCACGGGGATGGGCGTCGCTCCCTCTCGGGGCATGCAGCGCGGCAACGTCACCGACGGGGCGGAGGTAACCGAGGCGGTTCGCGCAGCCGTGTACTCCGCCGAAAAGGAAGCCGGGATCTCGGTCAGGTCTGCATACGTCGGCCTGGGTGGGAGCCACATTGAGTCCCGCAATCAATGGACCCGCGTGCCGAACACCGGGGTGTCAGTTGTAACGCAGCGGGACATCTCACGCGCGCTCCAGATCGCAAGGAGCGAGGCCGCAAACGGCGGGACGCATCTGCTGCACGTACTCCCTCGCAGTTATGCCCTCGACGGGATCTACGGGGTGCGGAACCCGCTCGGCATGCACGCGAGCGAGATGTACATCCAGACGCACGTTATCACCGGCGCGCCCGAGTCGATCGCGATGCTCAAAAGCGTCGTAGAGGCAGCCGGCGTCGCGGTTGCGGGTCTCGTCGTCCAGCCGGTGGCGGCCGCGGAAGCCTCGCTGACCCCCCAGGAAAAGGACGAAGGCGTAATCCTCATCGACATCGGCGGGGGCACGACCGACGTCGCTGTCTTCTACGAAGGGACCATCGTCCACACGAATGTTCTTCCAGTCGGCGGCTGGCAGTTCACGAACGATCTTGTGCAGGCATTCAACACGACGTTCGACGAAGCCGAGAAGCTCAAGATCACGCACGGCGCGGCGATCCCGGCTGTGCGCGGCGCCAACGACGAAATCTCAGTGAATTCGAGCGGCATGGACCAGCCGCTGGTGATAACCCGTCGCGAGCTCAGCCAGCTGATCCACGATCGGGCGGCCGAGATGCTCGAGATGGTCAGACTGAAGCTACAGGCGCCCCACCTCCGCGACATCCAGTTGAACCGCTACGTTCTCACGGGAGGCGGCGCCAAGTTGGACGGCTTCCAGGCGCTCGTACGCGCAACATTCCAGGGCAAGGTCCGGACAACGGGCCCCGCGCGTGAGGTGGTCAACCTGCCGAGCACACGCCAGGACCCGTCCTACACCGCCAGCATCGGGCTCCTTATCTGGGGCATGGACAACCTTCCCCGCGATACGCATGTGGGCGCACGCAAGTCGGTGGCCGCGGGCGACCCGGGGATGTTCGATCGAGTCAAGGGGTGGATTTCCGTGAAGCGGACTCAGCCCCAGCACAGGACGCCGGTCGGTGCCGGCAAGTCCGGTTCTTAAACAGGCGACCTAATTTGCGAGTAGGCGTACACGGCCGACAGGGCGACGAGGAGACCAGCGATGGCGGATGACATTCTGATTACACAAGAATCCATGGTCACCACTCCCAAGATAAAGGTGATCGGGGTTGGTGGGGGTGGCTCGAACGCGGTATCCCGGATGTACCGTGACCGTCTGACGGACGTCGAATACGTCGTGGTCAACACGGACCTTCAAGCGCTGATCCGCTCGGACGTTCCTGTCCGCCTGCAGGTAGGCGCCAAGACTGCCAAGGGTTTGGGTGCAGGTGGCGACCCCGACAAGGGCCGCGAATGTGCCGAAGAGAGCCGGGAAGGCCTGAAGAAGTCGCTCGAAGGCGCGGATATGGTCTTCATCGCCGCCGGTATGGGTGGAGGCTCCGGGACCGGTGGTGCGCCGATTGTCGGCGAGGTTGCCAAGGAGGCCAACGCACTGACTGTGGGCGTAGTGACCAAACCGTTCGGGTTTGAAGGCGCGCGCCGCATGCGTACCGCAGAAGCCGGCATCGCCGCGCTCAAGGACAAGGTCGATACGCTGATCATCATCCCGAACGATCGGCTGCTCGTCGTCTGCGACCAGAACGTCACGATGGAAGCCGGCTTCAGGATGGCCGACGACATACTGCGCCACGGCGTGCAGTCGATCGTCGAGCTAATCACGACCCCGGGCGAGATCAACGTCGACTTTGCCGATATCCGCGCAGTCATGGGCAAGGCCGGTCCGGCCTGGATGGCGATAGGTCACGGCACCGGTGAGCAC
>JACQUF010000097.1 GCA_016210435.1 Chloroflexota bacterium | reverse complement strand
GAGGGTGGAGGAAGTTTCTAACCCCTATGCCCCCTCCCGATGGGGAAGGATCTTACTGGTCACCCTACCCTCTCAACCACTTAGAACTCCCTCCTCTGGAAGGAGGGGAGGTAGAGGGTGGAGGAACCTCACCCCTACGCCCCCTCCCTCGAGGGGGAGGGGGTCTTTGTTCTTGATCGGTGCGGGGCGATCGCTACTTGTTCCAGGCGTATTTCCTGGCGGCCGCTTCATTCAGCTCGGTACCCCAGCCCGGGCCGGTCGGCACCTTCATGTGACTGTCCTTCACCTGTGGGATCACGGTGAATAGTTCGTCACGGTATGGCGTCTGCTCGGGGTCGCTTTCCATGATCCTGACGTTCGATACCGTAGCGGCCAGGTTGATGCTCTGGAACGAGCTCAGGTGGCCGTTGTAGTTGTGCGGAGCGATGTTCAGCTCGTAGACCTCGGCAAGGTCCGCCACCTTCTTCGCCGACGTAAAGCCCTGCCACTGGACGTCGACTTTCACCGAATCCATTGCAAGAAGGTCGAAAAACGGCTTGTACTGCCTCACCGTCTGCAGCTGCTCTCCTGAGCAGATGCGCGTCCTGGTTGAGTCCTTGAGCTGCCGGAGCGCCTCCGGGCTCTGGTTGTCGATCTCCAGCCAGAAGAGGCTGTAGGGTTCGAGCTCCTGCGCCAGCGTTATCGCCTCGTTAGGTTTGAAATTCACGTTGATGTCGAGAAGGATGTCGATGTCCGGGCCCACGGCTTCACGCATCGTTTTGATCTGGGCGATTGCCTGTTCGCGGATCTCGCGCGTCGCGAGCTGGTCGTGCGGGCCCGCCCTGCCCTGGGTGATCACGCGGGCCGGGTCTCCGGGCCACACGATGTTCGTCTTGAATGCCGTGTAACCCTTTGCGGGCGCTTCCTTCGCGGCGGCCGCCAGGTCCTCCATCGTGCGGAGCGGCTTGACGCCAAACAGCTTCCAGTTATTCGGGCGATAGGTCGCAAGATGCGACCAGTACACGCGCTGGCTCTCACGCGTCGGTCCGCCGAAGAGTTTGTGTACGGGCGCGTTCAACGCCTTGCCGGCGATGTCCCAGAGGGCCAGTTCAACCCCGGCGATCGCCATCTGAGTCGCCCCGTAAGGGGTTTGCCTAAGCTGCCGGTAGAGATCGATGTAGCGCTTTTCGACCGACGTCGGGTCCTTGCCGATCAGGTGGTCGGCGATGTCCTGCACGAGGCCGACCAGACCGCGCGTGATCCCGTCCGACCCGAATTCGCTGTACCCGGTTATGCCGGCGTCGGTGCGCACCGCGCAGAACAGCCATGGGCGTGGCGGCGTGAAGCCGTTGCTGACGACGAATGTCTCGATCTTCGTGATCTTCATCAAATGAAATTCCCGTTGGCCGAAGGACCCAATATGTGCCGTCGTCCCTGGCCCTGCAGGCCGGGCGGGCGGTAGCTTACCACCGGTATGCAGTTAGAATGCGCGGGTCCTGGGCCGAAGGACCGTGTCGTAGCTGCCGTCCTGGATCGGCATCGGGTGGACGAATGATCTCTAGCCAGACCGAAGGTTTGAAGGTGGTGAGGTCGTCGATTGCAAGTCCGGATTGTTGGCGCCCATAACTTCGCGAGCCGTGATCACCTGCTGGCCACGGTTCTGGTCGACGGCCGTCTTGCACTTGATGCTGGAAGCCTCAGCGCGGGGCTCTCGTTCGACGAGCAGGCCCGGATTGAGGGAGTCCTCATCACTCACCGTCACTTCGATCACATACGCGACCTGCTGACCTTCGGGCTGGCGGCATCATATCGGGATCAATCTGTCGAAGTTTGCGGCGTTGCTCCGACAATCGAGGGAATCAGGACGCAATTCTTTAATGGCGCGCTGTACCCGGACCCGACCCTGCGCCCGAATCCGGAGCGCCCCGCGATACGGCTCCGCGTGCTCAAGCCCAACGAGCCCGTCGTGGTCGCGGGCTACACGGTCGTCCCCAGGCCGGTGCCACACGCGGTCGAGGCGTGCGGCTACGAAATCGCCGGGGCGGCCGGGAAGTCGATCTTCTACTCGGGCGATGCCGGACAGGGCGTCGAGAAGGTCTGGCCACATATTCGGCCGCAGCTTCTGCTGCTCGAATGCACGTTCAGCAACTCCGAAGAGGGGCGCGCAATCGCCTCGGGACACCTGATCCCCAGGACCTTTGGGGAGGCTCTCGTTACGTTCAGAGACATTAACGGCTACTTTCCAAAGGCGGTTGCCGTGCATCTGAATTCATTCTCGGAGCCCAGATTGCGCAGCGAGTTGGAGACCGCCGGCAAGGCCCTCGGCATCGACCTGCAGGTGGCGACGGAAGGGCTAACGATCGAGGTATAGTCGGGGGCCCGGATATACTTCCCCCGCCACACTCTATCGGCAGCGCGCAATGCAGCTGATGGACCACATGCTTGCCGCGATTCGGACGAATCGCGCGCGTCGTCGTTCTGGACGTGCCCGGCGTCGCATTTATGGATGAATATGTGGCCCACAGGCTCGTGGAAACGATCGAGGCGGGGCGCCTGCTCGGCGCGCAGGTGATCGTGACCGGGCTGTCGTCAGAGGTCTGCCAGACGCTGATCGGCCTCGGTGTGGACCTTTCGAAGCTGCAGCCGGTCGAGGACCTCCAGCGCGGCATCGAATGGGCCGAGCAACTGCTTGGCGGGTCGCGTGAAGCGTCCCGCTATTAGGGTCCTGGAACTGTCCAAGGCACCTGTCCCGGCCGGAAACGGGTCCCCGGATTCACCAGCCGCCATGTCGCTCTGAGCCGGCCGAAGGGACGACAGGGCTGGCGCGCACTTGCTTGTCGTTCCGAGTGTAGCGAGAAACCTGTTCTCCGGAAACGCCCCTACCGCAGAGGACTTACCGCAAGGAGGCCCGTGGTCCCCGGCTCCTACTTCCGCGCCGGCAGGTGCCGCTTCGCTATCCGCAACGCCATGGATCCTGCGACCGTCACGACGTCGTAGCGCCCCACCATGCCGATCAGGAGGTGGGCCTCCCATGGCTCCATTCCGTGGTCGGTCCCAAGCCAGTGCACCATGTCGCTCGTGGCCATCTGCAGGCCCCGATCGAGCGCGCTGGCAAACTCTGGCTGGCTTCCGACGCTGATGACGTGGTCCGCCGTCTCGACTCGTGGGCCGTTCAGGGAATATTTCTTGCGGAGCTCGACCGTGAATTCGACGTCCATCGACGTTTCGATACCTGTGCCGAGCGGCTCTCCGTCTCCCTGTACCGCATGGCCGTCGCCCACGAACAGCAGCGCGCCAGGGTGGTACACCGGCAGCGAAACCGTCGAGCCTTCCGCGATCTCGTTGTAGTCGATATTGCCACCGTAGGGACCCGAAGGCCCGGACGTCGGTGCGAAGTCGCCCGCGGGCGCGACGCCCACGCACCCGAGCATCGGCCTAGCCTGGAACTCGAGCCTCGCCGACTTCGTCTTCGGCTCTCGCAGCTTCACGAGGCCGGACTTGACGTCGATATCCCACGGGACGATATCTGCACGGCCCGGGCGAATCAGGTCTTTCTTGTACTGATTCGAGTAGATCCCCTCGATCGTGTCCGGCGAGAGCGCCCAGAGGCCGAGCCGGAACGATGTGTACCCCCAGTCGCGATTGCAGCGTATCCGGTTGAAATGCACGAGAAGCGCATCGCCGGCTTCCGCGCCTTCAACGTAGAACGAACCCGTCAGAGGGTTGCCCGGCTCCGACTTGCGCTCGCCTTTCTCGTCCTGCCCGCCGGAATCGACCGTCCTTGTCCGGACAGCGTCCCCGGGATTGACCCGCGCCAGCACGGGGTGCGCCCGCGAAAACGTCCGGTAGTACTTCTCGGTGTAGACCTCGTGCACCTGCCCCATGTTCTTGCTCCCTTTTTCCCATGATCCCTTCGCCCCGAAGGGGAGAAGGTGGCCAGAGGCCAGATGAGGGTCAACCGCCGATCCCCAACTCCTTCCGGACTTCCTGCGCAACGACGAACGCGGTTGTCTTGGTGGGCTCGGTGACTACGGTCAGAAGCGTTTTCGTCAATCCGAACGCGAAACGGCTCTCCGGGTCCGCGAACCCGATAGAGCCGCCGAGACCTGGATGCCCGAACGCGCCCGTCTTCGAACTCATTGCGATCACGCCGCCCACATCAACGGGCCCGCTCAGGAAATATCCGAGCCCCTTCCGAACCCGTCGCTCGAGAACGACATCGACGTCGTCAGTCTGGAGGGTGCGCGCCTTGTCGATCGTGCCTTTCGAAAGCAGCCAGACACCGTCGAGACTGCCACCTTCCGCCAGCATCGCGTAGTGACGGGCGATCGCCCGCGCGTTCATGATCCCGCCGCCGCCCGGGACCGACGCCCTGCGTATGTCCGGCCGGTTCACGACATCGGCGCTCGTCAGGTGCGACGGCATCGCCATTGCGTTCGCTGAGTCGGGAGCGAATTCGGGAGCATCCACCGGCTTCGGCCCGTGGCGTAAAGTCGCGACCCTGGCTTCGACGCCATCCGGGATGCCGAGGTAGAAATCGCGGATCCCGAGCGGTTTGCAGATCTCCTCGCGAGCGAACTGTGCTATCGGCCGCCCATCGACACGTCGCACGATTTCACCGAGTATCCAGCCGTATGTCCACGCGTGATAGCCGGTCTTCGTTCCCGGCGCCCAGAGTGGTGCGTGGCTGGCAATTGCCCGGCACATCGCGTCCCAGTCGCACATCATTTCGGGGGTTGCCTTTTCCGGCATCTGGGGTACGCCCGTCATGTGCGTGAGCGCATGCTGGACCGTGGCCTTTTCCTTGCCCTTCGCCGCGAACTCCGGCCAGTACCTCGCGATCGGCTCGTCGTAGCCGAGATTCTTGCGGTCGGCGAGGATATGTACGCAGGTTGCGACCCAGCCCTTCGTGGTCGACCAGGACGTAAACAGGGTGTCGCCGTCCACCTTGCGGCCGGTCTTCTCGTCGGCCACTCCCGCCCAGGTGTCTACGACCAGTTTGCCCCGAAGGTACGCGGCCACCTGGAGTCCAAGCTCCTGCCCGGAGTCGACGAGCTCCTGGATGAGATGGGCAATCCGTTCGTTGACGATGGCAGGCATGTGCGCTCCCTGTATTGCTCTGCTACGTACGCCAGGAGCCGCAATTTACACCAACGGCAGGCGTTCCCAGCCCGCGGCCTCGACATCGGCGATTGTGTAGATGCTGTTTGAGGCACCCTCAATTCAAGGCGTACACGATCTCGAACTCGCCCAGTTGCTGCTTGAAGAGACTGGATCTGGCATCCACTTCCGGAATCATGCCGTTCGCCTGGTCTAACTTCGACACATCGCCATTGTTGTAGTAGTCGATTTCGAGCTTCAGCCATCTGGCGATCGCCGCAAAGAGGTCCCTCGTATCAGCGCAGAGCGTACCGGCCGGCACAGGG
>JACQUF010000095.1 GCA_016210435.1 Chloroflexota bacterium | reverse complement strand
CGTCTACACCCTGTGGCTGAAGCGGACCACGGCCCACAACATCGTGATCGGCGGCGCCGCGGGCGCGATCCCGCCGCTGGTTGGGTGGGCCGCGGTCACCGGCGATATCGGCCTCCCCGCCTGGTACCTCTTCGCGATCGTGTTCTTCTGGACGCCGCCCCATTTCTGGGCGCTCGCCATCATGCTCAAAGACCAGTACCGGGCAGCGCGCATCCCGATGCTGCCCGTGGTCATGGGCGTGGCGGCCACACGTGTGCAGATCCTGCTCTATACGTTCACGGTGGTCGCGCTCTCGGTGCTGCTATGGGTCACATCAGATGTGCTTGGCGCGATCTATCTTGCCGGGGCGTTGACGTTTGGAAGCGTGCTGATCTACCTGGCTGCCCGGCTCGTCGCAAACGAGTCAAAGGGGGCGGCCCTTGATATGTACCTGTACTCGCTTCTGTACCTGGCGCTGCTTTTCGTGGTAGTCGCCGTCGACGCCACGATCGCCTGAGCGCGGTATCGGCGGGCAGCATAAGGCCAAGGTCTGAGTTCAAAGGTCCGAGGGTCAATCCCTGAGACCCTGGCCCTTGGACGTCGGACCCTTTGCGAGCGATCCGCTCGGGAAGAAGGATCTGGCCTTACTTGGTCAGCGCAGCCTGGGCCGTGTTTACCAGGGCGCCGAATGCCTCTGGCTCCCGGACCGCGAGGTCCGCCAGGTTCTTGCGGTCGACGCCGATGCCCGCGAGCAGCAGCCCCCGGACGAAACGGGAATAGGAAAGTCCGTGCGGGCGAACCGCGGCATTGATCCGGGTAATCCACAGCGCACGCATGTCGCGCTTGCGCAACCGCCGATGGGCGGTCTGATAGGCCATGGCGTGCAGCAGCGACTCACGCGCGGTCTGGTAGCGGGTCCGCCGCGCTTGCTTGTGCCCGCGCACCGCGCTGAACAGTTCGCGCGCGCGCCGGTGGTGATGAAATCCGCCTTTTACTCTCGGCACCTGGCTGCTCCTGGGTCACAAAACGCGTCCGCCTGATGCGGACGCAGTTGGACTATCGCTTTCGGATTTTACTGCTTGGGCAGGAAGGGCTTGACGCGCCTGGCCATGCCGGGCGCGGCGGGAACCTTTCCGGCAAAGAGCCTTCTGACCCGTTTCGCCTTGTTGCGCCGCAGGTGGCTCTTCGGCCCCTTCGTTCGGACGACCTTGCCTGAGCCGGTAAGGTGAAACCGGCGGGCCGCGCCCTTATGCGTTTTGATCTTGGGCATCAGCGCCCTTTCCTCCGACTACGGCGGCCACCGCCTGCGAACCTGCGGGCGCCAGGATGATGCTCAGCGCTTTCGCCTCCATCGTCGGCGCGCGCTCGAGCTTGGCCTGTGATGCAACTGCTTCGGCTACTCTTCGAAGGACCTTGACGGCGAGGTCCGGATGGGTGATCTCACGACCGCGAAACTTGACCGATACCTTGACCTTCGCGCCCCCGGTTAGCAGATCGCGAACCGTGCGGATCTTGGACTCGATGTCGTGCTCTCCGATCCGGGGAGTGAGCTGCACTTCGCGCTGTTCGCTGCGGGTCTGCGAGCGTCTCGCTTCCTTGGCCTTCTTTGCCTGGACGAACTTGAAGCGCCCGTAGTCGAGCAGCTTGCAAACCGGCGGATTCTGGTTGGGAGACACTTCCACGAGGTCGAGCCCATGTTCATCCGCCATGGCGAGGGCTCTTTCGAGTGGCAGGACGATCGCTTCAGTAGATCCGTCCGCACCCCCGATCAACCGAACTTCCCGTGCCCTAATCTGCCGGTTAATGCGATATTCGCGAGCTATTACACACCCCCCTGGGCATCGCGGTCAGCCGTTAAACCGCGTAGCTAGAAAAAGCAGCTTTGCCGCAGCTTTGGAATATAGCATGCGATAGCTACAGCGTCAAACGAAACCCGGTCCTGGGAGAGGCATTCGGCCACAGCAACGCCCCAAGCTGCGGGAATACGGAATTCGTATGCTAGGATAAAACGGTAACGCCGGCAGTAAACTGCTGAAGTGCAAGCCCCTGCCAGACGGGCCCGCCGGATCCCCATTCTGGCCCTCAGTGGTCGTGCACGACCGGCCACGTTCCTGACCTCCCTGGAGATGTATGAAGAGGTCTAAATGAGCAGCCGCTGGATGCGGAATAGCCTCATCTATTTGCTGATCGTGATCACGGTCATCACCGTTTTCTTCCTGTGGTTCGACGACGGCATCGGCCAGAGCCGCGAGATCCCGATCAGCGAGGTAATTCAGCGCGCCAAGACGAGCGACCGCCTGCAGATTGAAGTCAGCGGCGACAACCTGACCATCGTGGATGGCTCGCAAACTTTCAAATCACGGAAAGAGCCCGGTTCCAGCGTCGTAGAGATCCTGGAGAACTCCGGGGTTGATACCGGCAAGGTCGCCGTAAAAGTCAAAGGCAGCAGCGGCTTCGGCACGTTCTTCGGCGTG
>JACQUF010000092.1 GCA_016210435.1 Chloroflexota bacterium | reverse complement strand
GCCGCCGTTCCTGGGCGGGAATCCGGCACGGGCGCAGGCCCACTTCGAGGATGCCCTGGCATTTAACCGACAAGCGGGCTCTCGTGTCGACCTCGCGTGGACGCTCCACGACTACGCCGAATTTCTAAACGAGCGCGGCCGACCCGGCGACCGCGACCGGGCCGTAAAGCTATGGGACGAGTCGCTCGCAATCGCCCGCGAACTTGGCATGAAGCCGCTCATGGAGCGCGTAATCGCCAGGAAAACGATTCTGAAGGCATGATCGACGCCGGACCAGCGCACAGTGATTTCTGGCCGCTTGGTGAGCGTTCAGCTTTGATCCGCTTCTAGCCGTCGCACCCTCACCCGCCGGGGCGTCCAGACCACGAAGCTCCGTTCAAGCTTCGGCCCAAGCCGAGAAACCAGGCCCACGATCGCAGCGGGGAGTGAAGCCCGATCTGATTGACGACAACGGAAGTACAAGACCGCCGGTACCGATCTGTAACCACCCGCGAATACCAGCTGGCCAAAGTCGCGATCTTCTGTCAGCAGGATTCGACTGTCTTTGAGAGCAATTTCCAGGACTTCTGGATCGGGGGTGCCCCGCGCGGTCTCAAAGATAACGACGACATCGTGGCCAGCTCTGCGCAATGCCTGGGCTACCCGGATATCGCAGCTCTCGTCCGCCAGAAAGCGCACCCAAGCCCTGCGGTCGCGGCTAACTTGCTGTGGTGGCCTCGAATGTCTCGGTGTGCGCGATCTCGTCGGCGGCGAAAGCGACGGCCGCTCGGATATCCTCCCGCGTCAGGTGTGGGTAGGAGGCAAGGAGATCCGCTTCCGTGGCGCCGTCGCTTATGCGGCGCAATATCAACTCCACAGGGATGCGAGTCCCGCGAATCACGGGCTTTCCGAGCATTACGTCGGGTTTCATCTCGATGCGATCAGTTAGCAGCATGGCTGACCCCGTTCTGCGTCAAGGTCCGTTATTCAGCGATTCTATCGCGACGCAGCTCGCGAGCCAGTAAAAACGCGATGTGATCGGAAAGTCGCCGATGCCAGCTAGGGCTCGCTACTACGCCGACCTATCGCTCGATGCGCATGTCCAGCACGGCCGCCTGGCCATCCCGGACGCGTGCCAGTCCGCGTTTGAGCGCCGGGAGCACTTCGTCCGGATCTTCGACGCGTTCCCCGTATCCCCGGCAGGCTTTCGCCAACACGTCATAGTCGGGCGAGGGGTCAATGTCGACTCCGATGTATCGCCCCGTTTTCTTTCCGACGCCTTCCGGATAGTGCCGGTCCCAGTTCCTGACCGTCGCCCTGTGGCGCGAGTTGTTGTAGATCACCGTGAGAAACGGCGCGCTGTATTTCTCGGCCGCCCAGAAAGCCGAAGTAGGCCGTGAATAGACGAACGAACCGTCTCCCTGAAGCGCCACCACGTCGCGGTCAGGCTCAGCCAGCTTTGCGCCGAGGGCCGCTCCGAGCGCCCAGCCGAGGCTCGACCCGCCACTTGCGAACACGGTTCCAGGTTGCGAGCGGTTGGCGACTGAGGTCCAGGGTTCGCTACCACTCATCGCTTCGTTCATGACGATGCTGTCAGGCGTCAGGACCTGCTCCAGGCAACTTCCGATCCACAGCGGGCCCAAGGGCTTGAGCGTCGCGGACGCCGCAACCGCGGCTTCGATCTCCTTCCGTCGGGCCGCAGAATTCGCGCGGTATTTCTCGATTCGCAAGCCGATTCGTTTCCGGTCGGATGCAGTCAGCCGGTCCTGCAGGGCTGCGACGAGCTGAGGGAGCGCAGATTGTGAGGCCGCGTGTATGAGCAGATCGGCCGGGAACGACCACAGTGGGATGTCGTCCTTCGACGGGTCGATGTCGATCCAGGCAACCTTGCCCGCTGGCTCGAGGGTCTGGTTGTCCGGAACCCAGGGGACGTCGTGGTCAACGACCAGTATGAAGTCGGCGTCGGCTATGGAAGGAGCGCCACACGTGGCGGCGTTGAGCGGGTGATGCGACGGAATGTTCAGACGGTTCGTGATCGCCCCGGCCACCGGCGCGCCCGCAAGTTCTGCGATCTGCACCAGCGATGCGACAGCCTCTGTGTGCCGGCCAGGTGAACCGGCGATGATCAGCGGACGTTGGGCCGATACCAGCCAGTCGGCCACCCTGGCAATGGCTGCAGGGTCTGCGCTTGGGGGCACCGGCTTGCCGTGGCGATCGGCCGGTGGGAGCAGCAGCCGCTCCATCTTCTGCATGATCAGTTCGCGAGGCAGCGTCATGTAGACCGGTCCCGCGGGCTCTGTGGCGGCGACCTGGAACGCCTTTTGCATCGCCCAGTTCAAGCTCTCCACGTGGCGCAGCTCGTAGTCCCACTTGGTAAACGTGCGCACGATCCCGTTCTGGTCGCGTTGCTCCTGGATCCAGTGGATCGTCAGGTCCTTTGCGCCTGGAACGGATCTTCCGATCGTCGACGGCGCACGCCCGGCAAAGACGACCACGCCCGAGCGGTCGCGTTGTACGTCGTGGTACGCCCCTCCGATCTGTGCCGTGCCGGCATCGACGTGAACGAGGACTGCCTGGGGTCGCCCCTTGAGCTGGTAATAACCTTGCGCAGCGAACATGCCGGTGATTTCGTCGATGCAGAGCACCACGTCAGGCGTGTGCCGTTCCTGCTCGCGCATGCGGACCATGGCTTCCTGGATCGGGAACGTGTCGGTGCCAGAGTTGAGGAAGAGGTAGTCGACGTCGTTGCTGTTGAGCATTTCAACGAATGCTTCGGCTGCGTCCTCGACTTGAATCGTTCGCAACATCTGCGACTGCCGGTCAGAACCTGTGGTCATAGAGCGCCTCCCACCGGGCAAAATCTGAATCATGGGACCCGATCTGGGATTTCCGCAGGGTGCCGTCATTTTCCTCGCGCCTGATGCGACGTTCAATCTTTAAGGGCGCGCTTCGTCAAAATCCGCCGAGGGCAGACGCAAACTCTACGGAAGCGGGAGGGGGCTCGTAGTGGGGCCTGCGTGGAGTGTCCATGTCCTCGCCTCGGCGTTATGATCTCCGGCGAGATGGCGAGCGAGCGGGTTCGACGGCGGATCGACCGGCTACGAGACGAAGCTGAGTCCGCGGCTGACGCCGGAGAATGGGCGCGCGTACGAGAGCGGGCCGAGATGGTCCTTGCGGTAGACCGCGAGAATTCGGACGCGCTCGCGTTCATCGCCCTGGCAGAAACGGCCCGCAAGGGCCAGGCGCCGCCTTCAAAAACCGACGAATTCGCGGTAGCGCAGGACTGGCCGCGAACGCCAATGACGACGCGGCCGCTGAGCGCCACTTCACGGACGCCGTCCGCCTGTGCAGGAACGCCAACTATAGACCGGAACTGGCCTGGACCCTCCACGACTTTGCCGGCTTCAGGCAGGAGCGCGATCAACCTGGCGACCGCGCCGTGAAGATGTGGGACGAGTCCATGGCCATCGCCCGCGAGCTCGGCATGAAGCCGCTCATAGAGCGGATCATCGCCCGCAAGAAGATCCTCAAGGCGTAGCGAGTCCCGGAATCACCTTGAACGACGCAGCCCTGGGCGAGGCTCGGAATTTGCTGGTAGCCGCGATCCGGAAAATCCCAGACGAAGCGCTGGATTATCGCCCGGCACCTTCAGAGTGGTCTGTCAGGGAGATCGTGGCTCACGTCGCCAATGCCAATGACTTCTACACGATGATCATTCACGCGGCGCGCCGGTCGGCGTTCGAATCGGTCACCCTGGTACGCGACTCTGCTGACTACCGCATGGTGGCGGCCACGAACGACTCTGTTATGCGGTGCGCGACCACCTCGGCCGCGCTGGCGGCGTTTGAGGCCGCGTTTGATCGCATGATTGCCGCAATGGGCGATGTTCGACCTGATGAATGGGACAGGGAGTTCAGCCTGGTGTACTCGTGGCGACCGTCGGACCTACCGGAGGTAACCAACCTCAAGAAGCGGGTTATCG
>JACQUF010000094.1 GCA_016210435.1 Chloroflexota bacterium | reverse complement strand
GCGTCGTAGAAGACGCCCTGTGGCCCACCGTGTATTTCGAGAAGAAGCGGATATTTCTTCGACCGATCGAGAAAAGGCGGTAGCCACACGCGGCATTCGATGTCGAAACCTGCACGAGAGAACTTGAACTTCTCCAGCAGTGCGGGCGGATGGTCAGCGAAGTAGGAGTCGTTGTATGCGGTCAGCCAGGATTGCTGCCCGCCCGGAACGTCGATCAGACAGATCTCCCCGACGGATGCAGGCGGGACAAACGCGACCGCAGCACGCCTCAAAGAGGCGTCGATCGACCACCGGGTAATCTGGCCGCCGCCCTTCGTGATTCTTTGCAAGTCGCCCCCGGTCTCCGCGACCGCGTAGATATCGGACTCACCGCGGCCGTCTGCCAGGAAGAACACGCGGCCATCTCCCGTCCAGACCAGCTCCTGATTCGGGATTCCGGCGAACAGGCTGACCACGGGCCGTACAGAGTCGTCGCTGATCTGACGGGGACGCGCCCCAGGCTGGAGCACGTACAGCCAGCCTTGCGAATAGAGGCTGAAACCACCCGACCGCGTGCGGCTTTCTGAACCGATCACGACGAGCTTCGTGCCGTCTGGCGACCAGCCGATGCCGCCGATGTTGAAAAGCCCGGCGGACCACAGAACAGCGCCGTCACCCTCACCTTCCGCGCGGCTTCCGCGCTCGCTCCTATCCACCTGCGCTACGTACACCTCGGTACCGGCAGCGATATCGCGGTCTTCAGAGCGCGCCGAGATGAACGCTATGCGTGTGCCGTCAGGTGACCACACCGGCGTGTTGTTGTCGAAATCGCCTGCCGTGATCTGCCGCGCACCCTTGTCCAGATCGACGATGAAGATGTGGCGCCTCTTCTCCCCTCTAATCCCGACGCCGTCCTCGTGATATCGGATGCGCCGCGCGACTGTCGTTCTGGGAGTTGCGTTCTTCGGCGGATTCGGGTCCACATCCGACACGACTGCCAGGCGGCTTGAATCCGGCGCCCAGGCGAATTCGAGGACTCCTCCGACAAGCGAAGTAATCTGGCGGCTCTCACCGCCACTTGAAGCCATCACCCATACCTGGCGCATCCCCTGAGCGTCGGGACGCCGGAATGCAAGCTGCGCGCCGTCTGGCGACCAGCGCGGCATGTCGTCAGCGTTGCCTTGGGTGAACTCGAACGGCTGGCCCGGGCTCTTTGTTTCAGCGTGACCGACAGGAAGGTCCACGACTGAGATGCGGGAGTGGACCTCGGCCGTGTCCCGATCGACCCGGGACACGGCGAATGCGATCCGTCTGCCGTCGTGGCTCAGGTCGGGATCACTGACCGTTTTGACTTCGAAAAGGTAATCGGGGCCGATTGGATGCGGCATGTCGTTCTCCGGTTCGTCGCATGAGGGCACTTGGCGGCGTATCGTATTACGCCCCACATTCCCACGGGTCTTGCTGTAGCGACTGCCCGTGTCCGTTATACCGACGCAGGCTTGCAAGTGTGAGGAGGCGCAATGCGCATCGAAGCAATCGATCTTTTCTACGTCGCCCTGCCGAAGATCGAACGAGCCGCCGACGGCACACAGGACTCGTTTCTCGTACGGGTGCGCGCCGACAACGGGCTTTATGGCTGGGGCGAGGCGGACGCTTCACCGCTGGTGTCGCTGGCCGCCTACATCTGCCCGATGTCGCATTCGAATATCATCAATATCAACGAGGCGCTTCTGGGCGAGACCGTGAATGACCCAGACGACGTTCGTCGCCTGCGGGCGAAGGCTGGCGCCTATGGGCTGGATATCCAGCAGATCGACCACGCGGTGGCCGCTGTTGATATCGCGCTCTGGGACCTGGTCGGCAAGCACCTGCAGGAACCCGTGTACAGGCTTCTCGGCTACAGGCTGGCATACCCGAAGCTGCCGTACGCCAGTGTGCTGTTTGGCGATACGCCTGCAGAGACCCGCGAGATCGCCCGTTCACTCAAAGACAAGGGGTTTAGCGCTGCCAAGTTCGGCTGGGGTCCGATGGGCAAGGTATCGCTCGAGAATGACGTCGCTCTCGTGGCCGCTGCGCGCGACGGCCTGGGGCGGCATCCGGAACTGATGATCGATTGCGGCGTCGTCTGGGGCCAGGACGATGGCGCTGCATACGAGAGAGCAGTCAGGTTCGCCGATTCCCGCATCACCTGGATGGAAGAGCCGCTGCATCCGGACGCTGTCGATGCGTACCGCAGGCTGAAGGACCGCAGGCCACCGGTGAGGCTCGCTGCCGGCGAGGGTTGCGATTTCTTCCGGTCCGCGGAAGATCTGATGACCAATGGCGGGGTCGATTTCGTGCAGATCGACGTCGGCCGAATCGGAGGGATCACCGTGGCGGACCAGGTGTGTCGCCGGGCACGGGAGCTGGGCCTGACTTACGTCAACCATACATTCAAGTCGCATCTGCAGCTTGCTGCCTCGATCCACGTCCATGCCGGGATAGAGCAATTCAGGTACCTGGAGTACCCCGCGGGAGGTTCCCCACTGATCCTGGGCCTCACCGCACCGACCGGGCTTCCCGTGAATCAGAAGGGCATGGTGGACTGCCCGGAAAACCCCGGGCTGGGTGTCGATGTCAACCTGGAAACCGTCCGCAAGTACCAGCGGCAGGTCCGTATCGAAATTGACGGCAAGGTTCTTTTCGAATCGAAGGAACCGTAGCAGTCAGCTCCTCTCCCGCCGGGAGACCGCGTGCTGAGCCTGTCGAAGCACGGTAGGGGTGAGGACATCTCCTGGGCATCTCCTCTCCCTTGGGGAGAGGGTAGGGTGAGGGCGGACTCAGGGTGACATCGGCGCCGGGGCGCCGATGTCACTTTGTGAATATCGTTCCCTTGACGTAGTCCGCGTCGTCGGACGCAAGGAAAGCCATGACTGAGGCGACGCCTTCCGGAGGCATCAGCGATTTCATGGCGCGCTCGTATTCCTCGCTATTCCCGGTCCTGCGGAAGGACTCCTCCACCTGGCCGATCTTCAGAGGAGTCGCGAGCGCTCCGGGAGCGATGTCATTTACACGAATCCCCTTTGGCCCGAGGCGCCCGGCAAGCACCATTGCCAGCCCGTGCACCCCGCCCTTGCTGGCGCCGTAAGCAAACGAGGAGCTGCCGCCAATCACACCGGCCCCGGATGCGGTGAGTACGATCACGCCCCTACCGGCCTTCTCCATGTAGCCGGCGACGTGCTTGGAAACCAGGAATGAACCTTTCAGATTGACGTCGATCACGCGGTCCCATGTCGCTTCCGTGAATTCGAGAATCTCTACGTGGGGACCCTGGAGAATCCCTGCGAGATGCAGGAGCGCATCCGGCCCGCCGCCCAGCCATTTGATGGCTTGCGCTATCCCGGTTCTGACATCTGCTTCACTGGTGACGTCCACGTGCCAGAAGCGCGCCTTGCCGCCAGCTTCCCCGACCGTGGCGATTGTCTTCTGCGCTTCGCCGTCGTTGACGTCGAACACGGCCACCACGGCGCCCTCTGCAGCGACGCGAATTGCAGTCGCGCGCCCGATGCCTGTAGCGGCGCCAGTCACGATGACTCGCTTACCCTTCAGGTTCACGCAAATCCCTCCTCTTCAGTCACACGATACGAGTGCCAATGGCCTCGCCATCGACGCACGCGACGAGCGCACCGGCGATCCGGCCATCGACGATATGACCCGAGCCCACAGTCTCTAGCGCATCGGTACATGCTTCGATCTTGGGAATCATTCCGCCCCCGGCGACTCCGGATTCGATCAATTCGAGAGCCTGCCGGCGCGACATCCTGGGTATCAGCCGCCTTTCGAGGTCGAGGACACCGCTGACATCCGTCTGAAAGATCAAACAGTTCGCCTTCAACGCTCTCGCGATGTGCCCGGCTGAGGTGTCTGCATTGACGTTCAGGATACGGTCCACGCCGTTTGCGGAAGGTTTTACGTGCAACGCAGTCGGGGCGATCACCGGGATCGAGCCGCCGGCGAGGACCCCCAGGATCGGCCGCGGGTCGACGTCAATGATCCTTCCCACGTAACCAAGCTCAGGGTCAAGAATCTCGCCCTTGAGCATGCCTCCGGAAATCCCGGAAAGGCCCACCGCATCGCTACCCGCCGAGATGATTTCTGCTACAAGCTGGGCATTGACGAGGCCGCACAGGACGGCAACCGCAACGTCCAGCGTGGCCTTGTCCGTTTTCCGAAGCCCGCGCACGAACTCGGGGTGGATCCCCTGGCGCCTGACCCAGTCCGAGATGACCTTGCCCCCACCGTGAACGACGACGACGCGATACCCGCGCTTGTGGAGGGTCACGATGTCCGGCGTCGTCGAGTCGCTCTCCCCGAGCGTGCTGCCGCCAACTTTGACGACGATCACGTTGTCGCCGGGAAATCGCTCTCTCATGGCGCGCCTTCCACACCCATGATGTGTCGTCCTGAGATCTCGTCAGGAAGTCTCTTCCAGGTGAAGGACACGTCCCTCAGTACGCTCGGAACGACAGACGAATGGATTTGTCGCTCTGAGCCGGCCCCGGGCCGACGAAGAGCCTGCTGACCCAACAGGTCCTTCGCTTCGCTCAGGACGACAGAGCGGCCCGACTGCATCGGACTCAGGGCCACAAGGGTGGGGCCGGTTCGGGCCGTGAGTAGGCCGGGAATACGCGCACCGACCGAAAACGGCATTCCGGGACCGCTAGGTCGTGTAGGCCGAGTTCTCGACGACGTAACCTTCGGTGAGATCGCAGCCCCAAGCAACTCCTGCGCCGTTTCCAACGTTGAGGTTGACACGAAGACGCACCTCGGGCTGTCCGAGTGCGGCGACCACCGACTGCGTGAAGTACTGGATTGCGATCCCGCCTTCGACGATCTGGATGTCGCCGATGAAAATCTGCACCTTCGATTCTTCGATCGGGATCTCGGTTTTGCCGATTGCCATCATGATTCTCCCCCAGTTCGGGTCTCGCCCGTAGACGGCGGTTTTCACGAGTGGAGAGGACACGATGGAACGGGCGAATACGCGAGCTTCCTGCGCGTTTCGCGCACCCTCAACGCGGGCTTCAATCAGATGTTTAGCGCCCTCGCCGTCCCTGGCTATCTCCTTGGCGAGATGGACGGCGACCGACTGGACCGCCTCGGCAAACAGGTGCGAATCGTTATCGCCACCCTTCAAAGGCGAATTGCCGGCAGCGCCGTTGGCTAGCAGGATGCACGTGTCATTCGTGCTCTGATCGGTGTCCACGTCGATCTGATTGAAGGAGACGGTCACCGCGTCGACCAAGGCTTTCCGCAAGAAGGACTGCGCGACGTTCGCATCTGTCGTCATGAAGGCCAGCATGGTCGCCATGTTGGGGTGGATCATGCCCGCACCCTTCGCGCAACCACCAACGATGGCGGTCTTTCCACCAACTTTGACCGAAACGGCATACTCCTTCGGCCTCGAATCGGTCGTCATGATCGCCCGCGCGAATTCGTGGCCGCCATCCGGCGACACCCGAATCTTCGGCATCCCTTCCCGGATCACGCCCATGGGGAGCTCTTTTCCGATGACGCCGGTAGAACATACGAGGACTTCATTCGGTTTCGCGCCGGCGGCCCCGGCGGCGAGTGCGACCATCTCTTTCGCATCTGTGAAGCCCTGGGCGCCGACGCAACAATTCGCGCACCCGGAATTCGCCACGATCGCCCGGACGGGTCCGCCTGCCTTGATCGTTTCGCGGCTTAGCGATGCCGAGGGCGAAAGGACCGAGTTGCGTGAAAAGGTCGCGGCCGCTGTGCAGGGGGTGTCCGACAGAATCAGCCCAAGGTCGAGCTTGGTGCGGCCGGGCGTTTTCAGACCTGCGTACACGCCCCCCGCCCGGAAGCCCTTTGCGCTCGTCACGCTTCCGTCCGAAACCTGGCTGACGTGCGATGTCATTGAGTTGCTCACCTCGGTCATGTCAGTAACGAGGCCTTTTTCCCGCTCCCGCGCCCCATTTCTCTGAGGAGTGGTTGACCGAACTCCTTCTCTGGAGGGAAGAGCGAAGCCACGAATTAGCCGGGGCGCGAGTCGAAGCGCTCAGATACGGTCGCAGCTTTGCGGAACAGGGCGCAGATTGTAACATAGCTGCCTCTCCGTTCCGAAATTCGACGCAAGTTCGTCGCGTCAGCCGTTCGAGAGGAACAACGCATGGCCCAATCGAACCGCCTCGACGACCAGACCGCATACACGACGATCGACCCCGCGGGTATGAGGACACGCCTATTGGGTCTGGCCGAGCAGGCGCGACGCGGGTGGGATCTGGGCGGGCAGGCGCTGCCCCGGGATTCCAGGCGTAAGCCGGAGCGCGTTGTCATCGCCGGGATGGGCGGTTCGGCTATCGGGGGGCTTCTTGTAAAAGGCATTGCCGACGCAACGCCCGGCGCAGTCCCCGTGACCGTATGGCGTGATTACGGCCTTCCGGCATGGGTAGACGAACGGACCCTGGTCGTCGTCGTCAGCATTTCGGGCGGCACTGTCGAAACCCGGTCCGCGTTTAAAGCAGCCCGGGAGAAGCGCGCCGCCACCCTCGCCATCACCGGGCCGCAGGAATTGCTCGGCGAGGCCCGCGCCGCGGGAGTTCAGGCGCTTGAGATCCGGTACAAGGGTGAGCCACGCGCTGCGCTCGGATTTACCTTCGTTGCTCCGTTAAGGGCGCTGCAACTACTCGGTGCGTTGCCGGATATGTCGCAACAGTTCAGTGCCGCCGTGGCAACGCTGGAGCCCCTCCTGAGATCGCTGAGCACCGAGTTACCTTCGGAAGCCAACTTTGCGAAGCAACTCGCCCTGGAATTGAACGGCAGGCTGCCGGTGATCTACGGGGCGCGCCACCTGACCGCCGTCGCGTTCCGCTGGAAAACTCAGTTCAACGAAAACGCGGACACGTGGGCATTTACGGAAGGCATGCCGGAGGTCAACCACAACGGCGTACAGGGTTACGGACTGCCGGAATCGTTGAACGGGCTGCCGTACGTATTGGTCCTCGACTCACCTAATTTCTCGGGGGAGCTCCGAGCGCGGCTCAGGTTGACCGCCGAATTGATGGTCGAAGAAAAGATCAGGCATCGAATGATCGAGATCCAGGCGCCGGGGATCCTCGGCGACATATTGCACGGGTCGCTGATCGGCGATATGACGGCGTACTACCTGGCGATCCTGACCGGCCGTAACCCTTCGAAGACTGCCGCGTTGACGCGATTGAAGGACCGCACGTACGCGACCGCTGCTGCCAGGGGCGGAATCTAGGCGCTCGACAAGAGGGCCTCCGCCCCTCACCCGCGTCCTCCGAGATCGGGAAGGTCCTGAAGCTCCCTTCCCATCCGGCTACAATCGCCCGCGTGGATTTTCGATTCGTCATTGCTCTCTGGGCCGCGTCTCTGGCGCCACTGGCGTCGTTTCTTGCCTTGCGCCAGGGTTTGGACAGGGGTCTCATCTGGTCGATCCGTTTCGGGATCGCGCTCCTCTACCTCACCCCGTTCGTCGTCACGGCGGACACGTTCTTCCCGTTCATCCTGGGGAAAGCGCTCGCCACCCGCGGTCTGATCGAAATCATCTTTGGAATGTGGGTAGTACTCGCGGTGCGGCGTGCAGAGTACAGACCGCGAGGCTCCTGGCTGGTGCTCGCGTTCGCCGCGTTCGT
>JACQUF010000093.1 GCA_016210435.1 Chloroflexota bacterium | reverse complement strand
AGCCCGACCTGCGCTGGGAAGGGGGGCCGGTAGCGGGGCATCGAACGCTTTCCTTCGATCGCCTCCATCAGCGCGGTCTCTTCGCCGGCTACGTAGGAATCCCCGGTCAGCGCCACCTCGGCGTCGTAACTGAAATTCGACCCCAGGATGTTCTTGCCGAGCAGGCCTGCTTCGTAAGCGTCCTGCACCGCCTTGCGTGCGTTTTCAATCGGTTCGTTGTGCCCCTGCCGGATAAAGATCACGCCATTAGACGCGCCTGTCGCGTAGCCGGCAAGGATGAGGCCTTCGAGCAGAGTGTGCGGATCGCCTTCCAGGATCCCCTTGTCGTTGAACGCTCCGGGGTCACCCTCCTCGCAGTTGCTGAGGATGTACTTGACCGGGGCCTTGCTGCCGGCGAGGAACCCCCACTTGACTCCCGTCGGGAACGCCGCGCCGCCGCGGCCGCGCAGGCCCGAGTTCTTGACCTCATCGAGCACCTGCGCAGGCGTCATGGAGTGCAGTGCCTTGTCGAGCGCGGCATAACCGTCGTTGGCGGCGTACTGCAGCATTGCCCGGGGATCGATGATCCCGCAGAGCCGCGTGGCCACGCGTGTCTGGCGCTTCATCGCGGGCAGATCGCCGAGCTTTGGAACTCCGTCGACGCCGTTCGATCCCTCGGCCGGGACCTGCGCAAGGGCGAGCCTGGTCTCGGGCGCCCCCCGGCCGACATGAGCCTCTACCAGCTCGCGCGCCCGCTCAGGAGTTACGTTGGCGTAGTAGATCTGGTCGCCACCCGGCAGCATGATGTCTACGAGAGGTTCCCCGTAGCACAGGCCAAGCATGCCAACACGTGACACGTTGGCGCGTTTGCCGATGCGGTCCAGGGTCTGGACGATTGCAGCCGTCACCGTGCCCGCGCCAGCCGCCTCGCCGGACACTCCGCCTCCGACTCTGATCCACGGGAGCTGCCCTGCGGTCAGCTCCTTCCAGCGCCGCGCTGCGCGCGCGCGGAGTTCCTCGTAAGCTGCCGACATTGCTGGTGTCCTGATCCCCCTGGCTGGATGCTAATGGCCTGCCGCCGGCCTGGTCCTCGTTTCCTGGACTAGCTTGACCGCCTGACCAGGCGTGCAGCCGCCATAGTGGTGGTGGTCAATCGAGATGACGGGCGCCTGGGCACATGCGCCCAGGCAGGTGTTGTATCGGAGGGTGAACTTGCCGTCCGCGGTATCTCCCTCCCTGTCGATGCTGAGCTCTTCCTGGACGGCCTTGAGGACCTGCTGCGCGCCCTTAATGTGGCATGAGGGACCCCAGCACACTTCGACCGTATGTTCCCCCGGCGGCGTGAACCGGAAGTTCGTGTAAAACGACGCCACGCTCCACACATCGTTGATGGTGGCGCCCTTGATGAACGCCGCGGTCTCCTCGATCGCAGCTTCGGGCAGGTATCCGATCTCGTCCTGCGCCGCGAGGAGCGATGACAGGACTGTTATCGTGCGTTGTTTCTGCGCTTGCAACGCCCGGCGGATACGCTCTCTAAGCTGGGTATCCGACGCCGTGGTGACTCCGCTGGTCAAGCGATGTCCTCCATCGCGTTAGATTGCTAAAAACGTCACAATACTAGCAGAGGGGGCCATATGAAAATCACCAGGATCGAGACGATCCATGTGCGCGAGTTTCCCGTGACGTGGGTCCAGATTTACACCGACGCAGGCTTTGCCGGGCTTGGCGAGACATGGTTCGGGCCCCGGGCCGTGGCGGGCGCAGTGCACGAGCTTTTCTCGCCGATGCTGATCGGCCGGAACCCGCTCGAGATCGAACGGCACTGGCGCGACATGTTCGACATGGCGAACGCCTTCGGATACGCCGGCGCGGAATCCCGTGCCATCTCGGCGATCGATACCGCGCTCTGGGACATTGCGGGACAGGCCGCGAAGCAGCCCATATACAACCTGCTTGGCGGTCCCTGCCGTGACCGAATCCGCGTGTATAACACCTGCGCCCAGTACGGAAAGAACAACGACACAGAGCTGGCGTTCCTGGACGCTGGCACACTTGCCAGCAGCCTTCTTGACGAAGGCATCACGATCCTCAAATGGGCGTTCACTGATCACTACGCCGACCTCTCGCGCGGCGTGTATCTCTCGGACCAGGACCTGGAGCTCATGCAGGAGCCAATGCGCCAGATACGTAAGGCGGTTGGCAACCAGATGGCAATCGCGAACGATGGGCACGGCAGGTGGAACCTCCAGAATGCCATCCGTATCGGCCGCGCAATGGACCAGTTCGGGATGTTCTGGCAGGAAGAGCTCATCGAGCCCACCAACGTGGAGAACCACGTGACCCTTGCCCACGAAGTGGAAGCGCCGATCTGCGTCTCCGAGCGGCTGGTGAGCAAGTACCAGTTCCGGGAATACCTGCGTGCCGGCGCGGCGGAAGTAGTGATGCCCGATCTCATCTGGACGGGCGGAATAACCGAGACCAAGAAGATCGGGGTCATGGCCGAAGCGGAGCAGGCGCCGGTTGCCCCGCATGATTGCACGGGACCGGTAAACGTCTTCGCCTGCGCGCACATCTGCATGAACGCACCGAACACGATGGTCATGGAAACGGTGCGGGCGTTCTACAAACCGGGCGGTTTCTACGACCGTCTCGTCGAACCCAACATCGTCGTGAAGGACGGATTCCTGCTGGCGCCCGAAGGTCCGGGTCTTGGGACGCGCCTCAAGGCCGAGGTGCGGGAACGGCCGGACGTGATCATCGAGACATCAGACACGCCCGGCGGCTACCACTGGAGTCTTACGAGCCAGTTCGAGGTCGTGAACGAGGGCGGCAAACGCTTCGTGCGGAAGAAGAGCAGGCGGCTTATCGCCGCGCCGGACACCGCGCGGGGACACTTCGGTCCGCCGCCGCGCTGACTGATCCGGCGGACGGCGGGGAAGGGGGAAGAATGAGGCTTGGGGCTTCAAACGATGGCGCCGGGCGGGGCCCCGGACGCCCTGGCAGCTGCGATATCAGCCGTGGTATCCCGCTGGAATGTCGGACTGATCACAATCTCTTCCACGACCGTCCGGGGAGGCAGCGTCGCGCACAGGACGACGGCAGCCGCGACGTCCTCCGGTTGCATCATCGTGGCGCGCGCCTTCGCATCTGGTACGAGAGGCCGCCGGTTAAGGATCGGCGTGTCCACCTCTGCAGGCAGGATTGTCGTCGCACGGATGCCCTTGTTTCGCAACTCCGCGTGCGTGTGCCGCATCAGGTTGTGGACGGCGGCCTTTGCCGCGCTGTACGGGGCGCCGCCGAGCATGCCCGGCCTGATCGCGGCCGCTGACGAGACGGTGATGACCGTGCCCTCGCCCCGTTTCAGCATGTCCGGCAGGACGGCCTGCGTCAGCTTGTAGACGCCATGCACGTTGACGTCGAAGACGCTGCGCCATTCCTCGTCGCCCACCCAGCGGATGCTCCGAGCCTTGCTCGAATGCCCCGCGTTGTTGACGAGGATGTCGACCCTTCCAAAGGTCTTCAGCGTCCAGTCCGCAAGCTCGACGCAAACGGCCGGCTTTTCGATGTCGCCTTCCTTCGCGGCAGCCTGGCCTCCCAAGGCCTTGATCTCGTTGACAACCTCATCCAGCTTCGACTTTGTGCGCCCCGAGACGACGACGGTCGCGCCCTCGGCAGCGAGCATCCTGGCCGCTGACCGCCCGATCCCGCTGCCACCGCCGGTGACTATTGCTACCTTGCCGTCAAGCTTGCCCACGAATTCGCCCCTCCCACCAGGCGTATTGCCATAAATGCCGGCGTGTCGCCATACGCCCTCACCGACCTGCATCGACCTCCACCGCCAGCGAGGCGTTTACGCGGCCGCGTCCATGATCATGCGCGCCACTTTCCGGCCCATCCCAACACTGTAGTTCGTGCCCCGATCCTCCGGATAGATCTGCGTCGTGTTAGCCAGCCACAACCGTTTGATGGGTGTTCTGTGTTCGGCCATCATGCGGGAGTAGCCCGGCGGGATTATCGGCTGGGCCGCGCTGACCGAGTTGTAATGCACCCGCTTCACCCACGACGGCTGGAATTCGGGATTGAACTTCGACAGGTGCGGCATGTACAGCTCAAGCAGCTCGTCCTGCGACATCCGGTACAGGCGGTCTTCCCGGTCGAGGTAATTCGTCAGATAGGCGACATAGTTGCCGCCATACAGATCACGCGACATGAGATTCGTATGCTCGATGATGCCAAGAAACGGCACTGAGCGATCTGCGATGTTCATCCAGTAGATGTCGGTCAACGGCCGGGAAAGCTCAAGGATCACGACCACCGCGGCGAGATAGTGGACCCCGGAAAGCCTGGCGCGATAGTCGTCGGGCAGTTGCACGAGCTTCGGGAATACGAACGAAGGCACCGTCGCGAGAACCAGGTCGAATGACTCTTCGATGCACTCCCCTGCCGGTCCGCGAGCTACCAGCCCGACCGCGGCGTCATTTTTCACGGCCACGCTCGTCACGGCGGTCGAAAGCAAGACGCGGCCCCCGGCCGCCTCGATCTTCTTTACGAGTGTCTCGAAGATCTCATCGAAGCTGTTCACGGGGTAGCCGAGCATTTCACGGCCCAGCACGCCCTTGCGCGACGCCACTCGCGTCTGGATCTTGCTCCACAGCCACGGCATGCCGACGCGGTCGTGGAACTGCCCGAACTTTCCTCGAAGCATCGGCTCCCACCACACGCGATAGGCCTCAGACGTGGCGTGCTGCTTCAGCCAGGACTCTGCGCTTTCCGCTTCGAGCGATCGCCAGTCCTTCTGCCGCCTGAGCTTCAACGTCACTAGGCCAAGGTTCAGCCGGTCGCGCAGCGGTATCGCCGAGAAGCGCAGGAGGTCGGTCGGCGTGACGAATGGGTAAATCTTTCCCCCGACATACGTGCCGACCGTGGACCTGATCCACCGGAGGTTCTCTGCGATCCCGAGCTCGCCCATCAGCTCGATCATCGCGGTGT
>JACQUF010000099.1 GCA_016210435.1 Chloroflexota bacterium | reverse complement strand
GGACAGGCCTCTCCCTCAAGGGGCGAGGCGGACCGGCGGCTATTCGACGCCCAATAACCGCTTCGTCGTGGTCACAACGGCCGCCGCATCCGGAATGAACGCCGTCTCCAGGGGCTTGCTGTAGGGCACTGGCGTATGCGGACCCGTGACCCGCTTCACAGGCGCGTCAAGGAAATCGAACGCCTTGTCTGCGATGATCGCTGCGATCTCAGAAGCCATGCTGCAGCGCGGCGTGTCCTCGTCAACGATCACCACCCGGTTTGTCTTCTTGACTGATTCCAGGATGATGTCCTCGTCGAGCGGGGAGATGCTCAGCAAATCGATTACTTCCGCGCTGATGTCCTCTTTCGCAAGCTGCTCGGCCGCCTGCTTGCATACTTCGGTGCTCCATGACATCCCGACCAGCGTCACGTCGCCGCCTTCCCGCAGCTTGCGGCCCTTGCCGAGCTCGATCGCGTAGAGCTCGTCTGGGACGAACCCTACCAGGTTGATCAGCTTCTTGTGATTGCAGACGATCACCGGATCGTCGTCGCGTATGGCCCCCGCGAGCAGCCCGCGAACCGTGTACGGGTCTGATGGCGCGACCACCTTGAGTCCCGGGATGTGGGCAAGGATCGAATAGAAATTCTCTGAATGCTGAGCGGCGTGTCCCGTGCCAGCGCCCGAACGGGCGAACAGCGTTATCGGGATCTTCGTCTGGCCGCCGAACATGTAGCGGCTCTTGGCGGCGTTCGAGAGAAGCTGGTCGAATGCAACCGTCACGAAGTCGAAGTACATCAGATCGACTACCGGCCGCGCGCCCGTCAATGCCGCGCCGACCGCCGCGCCGACCATCGCGGCCTCGGAGATCGGGGTGTCCTTGATCCTGCGGGCGCCAAAATCCTGGATCAGCCCCTTGGTCGCGGCGAACGGTCCGCCCCAGGCATCGATGAGGCCGAGGTGCGCCCGTCCGGCGCCGCCGGCGACGTCCTCACCCATGATGAACACGGACGGGTCGCGATTCAGCTCATCTCGCAACGTCTTGTTGAACGCCTCGCGGTAACGTATCTCCCGGCCTGGAACGTCGTATCCGGGACCGAGCGGGGACTTTGCGGTCGAGACCATCGAGTTGAGCGCTCCTCTAGCGAACGCCCTGCACGGGGTTCGGGTAGTTCACGTACACGTCCGTGTAAAGCTCGTCGACCGGCGGCAGGGGGCTCTCCAGGGCAAATTTCACCGCATCTTCGATTTCCTTCTCGATCCTGATGCGTGTGGATTCCAGCTCTTCTGCGCTCATCAGCTTTTGCTGGAGCGCGCGTCGCTCGAAGTTGGGGATCGGATCGCGCTTCCGCCAGAGCTCTTCTTCCTCGGGCAGCCGGTACTTGTGCGGTTCGTCCGCGTGATAGTGCCCATGATATCTGTATGTCTTGAGCTCCAGAAGCGTCGGCCCTTCGCCCGCCCGGGCCCGCCGGATCGCCTCCGCGGCTGCCTCGTAGACCGCAAAGACGTCCATGCCGTCAACGACGACCCCGGGAATCCCGTACCCCGAGGCCCGGTCGGCAATGTCGGCGACGGCAACCGCGTACTCGACGGGCGTCGATTCCGCGTAGTGGTTGTTTTCGCACGCAAAGATGACCGGCAGCCGCCAGATCGCGGCCAGGTTCATCGATTCGTGCACGACTCCCTGGTTCGACGCGCCATCGCCGAAGAAAGCCACGCCGACGGTATCCCGGCCGAAGTACTGCGCGCTCAGCGCCGCACCCACCGCAAGCGGCACGCTCGCGCCGACGATTCCGTTCGCGCCGAGCATCCCCTTGGAGAAATCGGCGATGTGCATGGACCCGCCCTTGCCCTTGCACATGCCGGTGTACCGGCCGAATATCTCGGCCATCATCCGCTTCGTCTCGACCCCCTTCGCGATGCAGTGGCCGTGTCCGCGATGGGTCGACGCGATCCAGTCCTGGTCGGTCAGGTGTGCGCAGATCCCTGTCGGGCCGGCCTCTTCACCGTCCGACGTATGGGCCACGCCCATCGCGTTGCCCTTGAGCGTCTCTTCGAGCAGCCGTTCCTCGAAGCGGCGGATCCGATACATCGTCTCGTATATCCAGTGGAGCTTTTCTTTCGGAATCTGCATGAAGTGCCCTTTCATAACTGCGCGAACGGACGGAATGCTAGCATCGGCACACTGGTGCAGCAAATGTTTCGCAGGTTAGGCCGCGGAGACGCCACCGCATTGTCCCAGATCTACGTTGAAGTCGAAGAGAATCCGAACTGCGACTACTTGCCTCAGCAGGCGTTCCAAGCGCTGGAACCGCCACGGGAGGCTGCCGCGCTCCTGCTCGACGACGGCCCCCGCCCCGGGCCCCACGTAGTTGTTGGCTGGTCAAGCAGAGGGGGCGGAAGCCCAACCGCGGTCACCTATGCGAAGGTGACGGACTCAGGCGCGGGCGCGTCGCTCCTGGTCAGCGGTGGGGACTACGGGATCCGTATTCGTCCGGCAGGCAGTGATTCGCCCTGGCGCATCCACGACCCGGAGCAGTGGGGCGAGCCCTACCTGCTGCTTGATCCCGCGATCAGGATCGAGACGCTGGAAGAAAGCTAGCGCGCGTTAACCCTTGGGGCGCGTTCCGCTCCGTGCCCGGAACATCGAGTCGTCGTCGAGGTTCGCCGCCTGTGGCGCCTGGCGATTCTTGAGCCGGGACCCGAGCGCCATGGCTGCGAGACCGGCCACGAGGCCGATTCCCGTGAACTTCAGGAACTGGCGCCTCGTCACGCCTTCAGGCTGTTTCGACTCAATTTGCGTCAACCTGGACTCCAATTCGGCGCGCTATCACGCGTGTTATTAACGGATGCTGGCATCGCATTTTAGGAACTCCGTCAGCGAGCCGCAAGTTCGCGCATGGCGTCATAAAGATTGTTACCCGGGACGGGGTAGCGCCTCATAAATACGGTTACCGAAGGAAGGGGAG
>JACQUF010000098.1 GCA_016210435.1 Chloroflexota bacterium | reverse complement strand
TCCGTTCCGTCCCTCATCTCAGACCCTCAGCCCATGGCCCTCGTCCCTCAAACCTGATGCGCGCCAGTTCCCCTACAATGGGCGCGTGACGACCGCGCCCCGGGTCGAGCAAGAGATCCGCATTTCGCGGGACATCATTCACCCGTACGCCGTTCTCTTGCACAACGATGAAGTGCATTCGATGGAGTACGTGGTGGATGCTCTCCTGAGGAGCGTGCCGACCTTGAGCAAGGAAGACGCTACGCAGGTGATGCTCAAGGCGCACGGGGAGGGCCGCGCGGTAGTAGTCGTCTGCCCGCTCGAACAGGCGGAGCTCTTCAGGGACCGGATCCAGTCGTTCGGCCTGGGTTCGTCGATAGAGCCCGCGTAAGGGGGCCAGGGCCACGGGCCCACGTTCCGGGTCCGAGGGGCAGATTGGCCTCTGCGCCCGGCCTCCGGCCATGTTTGGCCATTCACTCGGCCCCCGCCCTCGGCCCTATCCTCTCCTGCCCGACCCCTGACCCCGAACAAATGTGACCTTGCCGCCCAGCGTAACGCGCGCGACACCCCTGAAACCAGACTTCGGCACTTCGTAGGCGATCGCCCGCATGCGTGCCGACCGGCTCTCGCCTGCCTTCATTCGGATCGCGGTGGACTTCCTCGACGCGGGCAGGGGGCGGCCGTTGGCCAGGCTCGAAAAGGGTTCCAGCCCGACGTTGTACGTCCGCCGATACCACGGGTATCCGCTCCCTCCGCCAAAGACCTGCCAATACCACAGGTACCGGAAGGTCTCGACCGGGTAAACGAACGCGAAGCCAACTCCGCGTGCCGGATTGGACACCGCATACCAGCCCTCAGGCATGTCCAGGATGACGGCATAGTCCTGGACACGCGCAGATTTCGGCGGGAAGGTTTGCAGATCGACCTTCTCGCCATCGCGTCCCAGCGCTAAAGGCCATCGGGTCCGCTGGTCGGTCTTCAGCCGACGGGTCGGCCGCTCTCCCTCTCCCGGCACGATCACGTCCCCGCCCGATATATCCAGGCGGCTTTCGGGTCCCAGGAACGGCGCACCGAGAGCAATGTGCTGGCCCCAGACGCAGTCAGTCTCTTCCTCCGCCTCGTTGGTAACTTGTTCCGCGATCGTCAGAATCGCTGATCCCTTTTCAAGGGACAACGTCTTCTCGATGCGGAACGGCGTGCGATACGTCCGAACCCAGAAGCGCGCGGCGACCCGCTCGGGACTGTCTTCCAGGATCTGCACGTCCCACGGCATGGTGGTCGCCTCGGAATGCTGCCCGATCTCCGCGCCTGCATAGGTCATCGGCTGACCGCCAGTCGGTGCGAGCGTTTGCCAGCCCCCCTCGTAGACGTCGTGCCAGATGCCCTCCGGCCACCCGGACGTTGGCAGGAATCGCCGCGGATCGCGGACTCCCCAGGGTGTCCGCCACATGAAGTCGGTATCGGTCGGTTTATGGACCAGCTCGTAGATGTCGGCGCCCTTGTCCGCGAGCACGGTAACCCGCAAGAGTTCGTTCTCAATGATCACCACCTTGAGACCCCGGAACGTCCATGCGTCCGAGATCCTGCAGCCGTGTGTGCGCTCTTCCTGGTAATGCATGGGACCTCCCCGTCAAGCAAGGTGTGCGATGAGTGTGATTCAGGCGGACTGCGGATTTCCGCCAGACCACTTGCGCAAGGACGCAATTATGCTAGTCAGAGCGCAATGTCATGATTGGTGCGCTAGAATCCTTTTCAGTTCATGGAGGGCCCAATGGACCGCATCTTGGTGGTCGATGACAGCGAGGACGTTCGCCTCGCTCTGGCGACCATCCTTCAAGACGCCGGGTACGACGTAGTTGAAGCATCCGACGGCTCGGATGTCGTGCCCATGGCCCTGAAGCACCGCCCCGGTCTGATCCTCCTCGACGTGGCCATGCCGAAAGTTGACGGGTTCGAGGCGCTGCGGCGGATCAAAGCCGAGTCCCGAATTCGCAACACCCCCGTGATCATGGTCACGGCCAAGGGCCGCGCAGAAGACCTCTCGATGGCGCGCTCGCTCGGCGCCCGTGACTACATTTCGAAGCCGTGGGCAGATGGCGAGGTCGAGCTGCGCGTAGGCTGGGTGCTTCAGGCTGCAAGCCGGACCAACGGCGCCTCCTAGCCCGTCTTATCCCTTACCCTCGTCCGCTGAGGCGGACTCCATCCTGGTTCGTCAGGCTCACCACAGCGTCTCCCAGTGGGGCGAGGATTCCGTCATTCTGAGCCGCAGGCGAAGAATCTGTTGCGCGAGAACAGATCCCTTCGACAAACACGCTCTTCGCTTCGCTCAGGATGACAACTCGAAGGGACGTATCTTGCCATCAGGGCGACGGCGGTGGCTACCGTGCGCTTTCCGCCTGATACATTAGCCACCCATCATGACGGGTCTAGCGATTCTGCTCGTCGTCGTGTCAGCTTTCGCACACAGCGGTTGGAACTTTCTCACCAAACGGGCGAACAACCCTGAGATCTTCACATGGTGGGCGGCGCTATCCGCGAACCTGATCCTGGCGCCCCTTGCCGCCTATCTCCTGATCAGCGACCCGCCGAGCCCGATCGGCTGGGCATTCATGGCCTCCACCTGGACACTTCACCTCGCCTATTTCACATCGTTGAGCCGGGCTTATCGTCATAGCGACCTCTCCCTCGCCTACCCGATCGCGAGGGGTACGGGCCTGGTTCTTATCCCGCTGCTCGGCGTATCGGTACTCAACGAGACGATGTCGTCGACAGCGGTGGCCGGGGTGGTCCTGATCGTGGTCGGGATTTTCGCCGTGTCGTTCGGCAACGCGTTCGAGGGCGGGCGCAAGAGTCTTCTGCGGTTGTTCCGGCAACCGGGGATCCGCTACGCCCTGCTCACCGGGATCATCATCAGCGCGTACTCGATCGTCGATAAACGAGGCGTCGCCCATGTCACGCCGCTGCTGTATATGTACTTT
>JACQUF010000110.1 GCA_016210435.1 Chloroflexota bacterium | reverse complement strand
CTGTACTTCTACCCGAAGGACGACACCCCCGGTTGCACGAAGGAAGCCTGCGGCTTCAGGGACTCGATGAAGGAGCTCAGGGACGCGGGCGTGGCCGTGATTGGGATCAGCGCCGACAGCATCTCATCACACAGGAAGTTCTCGGAGAAGTTCGGGCTGCGATTCCCCTTGCTGTCCGATTCTTCCAAAGCTGTGGCCAACGCTTATGGCGCATGGGGCGAGAAGCAGTTCATGGGCCGGAAATTCATTGGCATGCGGCGCATGACGTTCCTGATCGATGAGAAGGGGAAGATCGTTCGAATCTGGGAGAAGGTGAAGCCAGAGGGGCACGCACAGGAAGTGCTAGAGGCGGCACGCTAGCCTCCTCCCCCGTGGTCCCTCCTTCACCGTCGCTCGCTTACAGGGCTCTCCCGCGAAGGGAGAGGCCTGAAAAAAACAGGACCCCCGAGGCAGATTCGGGGGCCCGTTTTCGTTGGGGAGCGATTTGCATCGCCGGGGCTATTGAACAATGCCCCAACAGCACATGTCGGTAGCGAACCCGTAGAGGTTCGGTTGCGATGGGTTCGATTTGAGTAAAGGAATGGTTGAGGAAAAGTAAAGATCAGGTGTGCATCCTATCTGGGGACGAACTTCTGAAGCCTGTTCAGCCCTCCGACCTCGGCCAAATAAAGGCTTCCGTCCGGGTCGATCCACACCCCGTGCGGTGAGTTCGCGAACTGGCCCGGTCCTCAGAGACAGGGACGCGAGAGGCAGGGGGATGTGTCGAAGCCGAACTGACGGGGCTAGACGGTAATGCTGGGCTGGGCGCCCGCGCGTGCCTGATCGGCCGCGTGCGTGAGCCGCTTGAGCGTATTGCGGTACCGCTCAGCCATCATCTTGGCAGCAGCGGCGAAGATGCGCGCGCCGATCTCGGGGCGTTCCTGGCACAAATCGAGCAGCCTGGACCTGTCCAGCTCCCAGACCGTCATTCCGGTCATCGCGCGAACGGAGGTGACCAGCATCCCATATCCGACGAGCGATGCCATCGGAAACGACTCGCCTGGACCGGCGACACGGACGGTCATGGGGCCAAAACCTGTATTCGCGCTCAGCTGCGCCTGCCCTTCGAGGACGACGTAGACCTTCTCGCCCAATCGCCCGGCCTCCCCGAGCGATTCGCCCTCGCTGACCTTGCGCCGGTTTCCAAGGCCAATCACTTGTTGCGCCTGCGCGGCCGTCAGCGCCCTGAGCATGTCAGAGTCCCGCAGGACCACGAACTCCGCGTCCGTGAAGCCGAGCGCGGCGGTCTGTGATGCCACTTCCTCGTCGGTGCGTACCTCTCGGGCCCCTCCGATTTCCATCTCGTACATGATCAGCATCGCAGTGAAGAAGAGAACGCCCGCCCCGGCTTCGGCGAATCCGAGAGGCCATTTCACGACCAGGATGATCACCGCAATACATGCGGCAAGCGCGAGGCCGCCCAACAGGGCGGGGACGTGGATCCATGGACGGATCCGGCCATGCTCACGCATCGACATAAGATCGCGTCGCGCCAGGCCAAGTGAGATCGACGCGAGGATTGGGAACGCGACCAGCAGGGCTAGGCCTCCGGCTGGAACGTCAAATGCGAGGAGCGTGGCGCCGGCTATGAGAAGTCCGTTAGCGGCGGTCGCCAGCACTATCCGGAGCGGCCGAGTGCCGGTTCCCTGCGTCATCGCTGCGGTCGTCATCGCGCCACCCCCGGTTTCGTCAATTCCGATCGGGCCGGGATTCGTAGCTACGATGCTAGCACACAGAACCGCCTCGCCCCATCGGGGAGAGGCCTGTGCCGATGAAATCGGGACGAGGGTGAGGGCGTTCTAAAGCCGGTAGTACCGGACCGCGTTGTCGTGGAAGAGCCCCTGGCGCTCTGCTGGAGTGAACCGGCTCGTGATCGTGTCGTACGACTCCCAGAGATGGGCATACGAGCTCGCGAGCTTGTCGACCGGGAAGTTACTGGCGAACATGCACCGCTCGGCGCCGAATATGTCGATCGTGTCGAGCACAAACGGCTTGATGTCCTCGGCGGTGAAGTCTCTCTTGAACATGCCGAGTCCCGAGATCTTCACCGAGACATGTGGTGCGGAGGCCAGCTCCCGCATCCCCCTCGTCCACATGTCGATCCCCGAGCGGTCCCGGTGTATGGGAAGGCCCGTATGATTCAGGATTACCGGCACCTCTGGAATGTCCTTGGCCAGTCTGGCCCCCTCGACGAGTTGCCACGGCCACACCTGTAGATCGAACGAAATCCGGAACTTCGCAAGCAGGCGATACCCGGCCCGCCATTGCTTATCGCTCATCAGATCGCCACGGTGTGTGAATCGCAGCCGCGGTTCGTCGGCGTAGTTCAGGATCTGCCTGATCCCCCGCATGATCGGGTACTCGCAGTGCCGCGCGAGCACGTCTTCGACGTTCGGCGCCCCCAGGTCCGCAAAGGCGACGCTGGCGTGCGGAAACCCCCTGGATACAGGATCGTCGTGTACTGACTGGAGCCACGCCGTTTCCTTTACGGGATCGTCCCGGTGGTCGAACTCGGCCTGCAGGTGGACGGACTTGACGAGATCGAGGCCCTTTGCGTCCGCGAGGAAATCCTTGACCAGATACGTCTTGCGGATAGCGCTGTAGTCGCCTGCGAAGTGGTCGACCGGTTCCTTCAGCCACGGATAGACGTGCTTTTCGAGGTCCCAGAGGTGATGGTGCGGGTCGGCGATCTGCATCGGGCGCCTCCTGGCTGATTCAGGTCCGCGGGAGTTTATTACACTGCAGCCTCACGTCCGCCTCGCCACCCGCCGGGGACGCGTGTGACGGGTGGGGAAGGCGACGACAAAACGGAGGGCTGCGGTGAGACTGATACTGGCCGGTTGCGAATACTCGGGCACAACGACACTCGCCCACGCCATCGACGACTGGATGGAGGCGAACATGGGTGTCCGGTTTTCTCTCATCCACGACCACTACCAGGTCCCGCATACGTCCGGGCACCCGGACGACACAACGCCGGAAGAACGCAGGCAGATCATGGCGCTCAGCCCCAAGATCAAGGAGATGGTCCAGCGCCATTCGATCTACTACCACGTTCAGCCGGGCAGCTTTGACGTGCCGGACTGGATGGTGATCGGGCTCCACGTCGAGGACTCGGTTTACGGCCCGCTTTACTTCGGGTACGGCGCGGACGGGAAGCCGCACGACCGCAAGGTTGTTTCGATGCAGGTCGAGCGAGCGATCATGCGCTTCGCCCCCGATACGGTGCTGGTCCACGTGAAGGCGGCTCCCGATGTGATCGTACGCCGGATGAAGGAGAAGCCGCACGAGGATGGCGTCGTCAGGGAAAAAGATGTCCCGACAGTACTGAGGCTCTTCGAAGAAGCGTGCGCCCGATCGACGCTACGCGGAAAAATCACGTTGGACACAGGCACGGCGACCGTGCAACAGACGGTGGCGGAATTTGCGAAGAAGATCGAGCGCTATCTGACCGACACCGACCGTCTGCGGATCCTGGCCCACAGGGCGCTCAATGGGTAGTTAAGTCTAGGCAGTTGGTAAGGGTTGTGGCGGTTGCGCAACCCTGAAAGCAAGCCGCGCTATTTCATTGCCGCCGAGGAGAAAGATAATCGCATAAAGTCCGTATCTGTAGAAGGCAATGCCGTGGAATCCCACAGGAATGGTGACGGTACGGTCGGTGAAGCCGGGGGCCGGGGGTTCTACTTGAATAGTTGAATCCATCGGCGGTGCGATCGAATTCGCGTCGGCGTCAACGACTCTGATCCCAATGAATTTTGGGACCGGCTTCGACGGCCGAAAAGCGGATTCGACAGACCGCGAAGAATAGTGGATGTGTGTGCGGGACTGCCGCGGCGTAGATCTGATGGAATCCTATGCCGGAGGCGTAGAGCTTGCCGAGAGCCCCAGCGTAGTCACAGAGGAAAGCGAAATCGACTTCCACGGACGATCCACCTCAGTAACGATGCGCAACAGCTGACCCGGCGATCCAGCTTGAAACGTCACCGTGGATTTGTGCGCTACTGGTTGTCCCAGCGTGATTTTGATTTGCGACATCGGATCCTCTGTCTCTGCTCACATTTATAAGTTTGCTGACGGCCAGCGTCAAGGCTGATGATCCCAGGGCAGGATAGGAATACGTTTCCCTCAGGAGTGCTTGTTCGATAGTTACGTATCAGGGTGACGCTGTTATCGGGATTAGTTCAGGCCGAACGTCGATGGGCTGCGCCCCGGTCCCGTCCTCATCAACGTGGAGTTGGTCTCGCTTGCCGCCTCGCGAAGCAGCCGTGCCGCAATCTTGAGCCGGCGACTGATCGGATCGGCTTCCAGCACTTCCTGGCGTGACTGCGGCGGCTGATCGAGCAGCAGAACGCCCGCGAGCGACGCGAGCTCGAGCGGGGCCGTTGGCAAGTCGAACCTGCCACGGTATTCCCCGTGCGAAGCCAGCAGGAGCCTCACGTAGCGGTCGGCCGCTTCTCGAAAGTCGGCTGCGGCCCTGTCGGCTTCCGGGTCGACGGTCTCCTGCAGCGGCTCGACCGTGCCGGTCAGATAGGGAAGCGAGCGCTCCAGGCTCACGATGCGGAACCTGCCTTCGCCCACCACTTTCAGCGGGATAGCGCCTGCCGCTGGTTCGCCAAGGTCGGTGATCCTGGCCAATGTGCCCACCATGTAAGGCTCGGCTGCGCCGCCGACTTCGACGCCGCTCTTAATGAGCACGACGCCGAACCTGCGGTCCGATTCCATGCAGCTCTTGAGCATTTCCTTGTAGCGCGCCTCGAAGATCCGTAGCGGCAGCGTGCCGCCTGGAAAGAGGACGGTGTTCAAGGGGAATAAGGGGATGGTTGGCATGGCGACGGCCGAAGTGTAGCAAGGCTGCGCAGAACGGGGCCGCCCCTCTACTCAATCCTGCCCCAATTCGAGGGGGAGGATGGGATTCACCGCATCGAGGAGGCAAATGCTAGACTCCCGCCGCACGAATACCGGGCGGCACTGACGCCGCCTGTGTCGCCACGACGAGCAAGCCCGATGGAACCGACCTCAGTCGACAACCTGATACGCGAAATTCACGCCGAAACGCCAGAGCTGGTAGCGACGCGCCGCGACCTTCACCAACAGCCTGAACTCGGATTCAAGGAAACGCGGACCGCGGCGATGATCGCGCGCCGCCTTTCCGAGTACGGCTACGGGGTGCGGGCGGAGGTAGGCGGTACGGGAGTCGTCGGCGTCCTCGAAGGGACGGGCACCGGGCCCACGCTCGCGATCCGCGCAGATATCGACGCGCTTCCGGTCCTGGAGCAGACAGGACTACCTTTCGCATCCAGAAACGGCCTGATGCACGCCTGCGGGCACGACGGGCATATTGCGATCGCACTGGGCGCGGCGAGGCTGCTGGCGCGGAAGCGCAAGGAATTCCACGGGCGGGTCGTGATGATCTTCCAGCCCGCGGAAGAGATAACCCAGGGTGCGCTCGCGATGCTCGGAGACCGCGTATTCGATGAGTACAGGCCCGACCGGGTGATCGGGCTCCATATCTGGAACCAGTTGCCCTCAGGGACGGTCGCGGTCAACAGGTCCACGGTGTTTGCGAGCGCGGACG
>JACQUF010000091.1 GCA_016210435.1 Chloroflexota bacterium | reverse complement strand
GGTGGTGGTCTGGAACATCACGCGGCGCTGCAACCTGCACTGCGCGCACTGCTACAGCGATTCCCATGACCGCGCCTATGATGGCGAGCTGAACCTGGATGAGTGCCACCGGGTCATCGATGACCTGGCGAAATTTCAGATCCCGGCCCTTCTCCTCTCCGGCGGGGAACCGACAACGAGGCGCGACCTCGTCGACATCGTCGAATATGCGTCGGCGAAGGGTCTGAAGACGGTCCTGTCGACGAACGGCACCTTGTTGAACTTCTCGCTCGCCGACAGGCTCCGCAAGGCGGGAATGGAACGGGTCGGGATCAGCCTCGACGGCCTCCAGGCGACCAATGACAAGTTCCGCGGATCCAGGGGCGCCTTTCGTTCGGCGTTGATCGGCATTCGGACGGCGCGTGGCGTGGGACTGAGTGTCAGCCTTCGAGTGACGATCACGAAGCGAAATGTTGCCGAAGTGCCGGCGCTATTCGATCTCGCCGAGGCCGAGGAGATTCCGCGGCTGTGCTTCTATCACCTGGCCTACGCCGGCCGCGGCGCCAAGCTTCTGCCGTTCGACCTTGACTGGACTGAGCGGCGCCAGATCCTCAACTTTGTCTTTGCCCGCACGCTCCAGGCGAACCAGAACGGCAAACGCCTCGAAGTTCTTACCGTGGACAACCACGCGGACGGCCCGTATCTGCTCATGTGGAGCACCCGCCATGCCAGCCACCGGACCGGCGACATCGAACGGCTACTGCTGCGCAACGGAGGCAACAGCGCAGGCAAGGGGATTGCATGCATCGACAACAGGGGGGATGTTCACCCGGACCAGTTCTGGTGGTCGAAGACTCTCGGTAATGTGCGTGAACGGCAGTTCAGCCAGATCTGGACCGATACTTCAAATGAGTTCCTCGCGAAATTGCGCGCTCGCAAGAGGTTCTTGCCGGAGCGCTGCGTGAATTGCCGGTGGCTCGCGCTGTGCAATGGGAACCTGCGCGTACGTGCTGAAACGGCCACCGGCGACCCCTGGGGGCCTGACCCCGCCTGCTATCTCACGGCCGAGGAGATCAAGGCGCCCGCAGCATGACGTCTACAGGCAATGGGTTTTCCCGTGACCACGGTCCGAGCGCCACATCATTTGACCTCAACCGCGACCCGTTCATTGTCTTCTGGGAGCTGACGCGCGCCTGTGCTCTGGCTTGCCTGCACTGCCGGGCGGAGGCCCAGCCCAAGCGCCACGCGCTCGAGTTGACGACGGAAGAGTGCTGCCGGGCCCTCATCGATATGACCGAATTTTCGCGGGCGCCGATCGTTGTCCTTAGCGGCGGCGATCCGTTCATGAGAAGGGACCTGTTTGACATCATCTGGCACGGCCGGAAGCTCGGCCTGACAATCGCCGTCGCGCCCAGCGCCACCGCGCTCGTTACTGAAAGCCGGCTCAGGCGGCTGGCAGAGTTGGGGGTCTCGAGCATCTCGGTAAGCCTGGATGGGTCGTCCCCCGCCAGCCATGACGCCTTCCGGGGATTCCCTGGAACGTTCGAACGGACATTGCAGATCATGTCGATGGCGCGCGCTACGGGACTTTCCTTCCAGGTAAATACGACCGTCTGTCGCCAGAGCAAGCCCGATCTCCCGGAGATGGCGCGGCTGGTCTCGCAGCAGGGTGCGTCGACATGGGACCTGTTCTTTCTGGTACCTACCGGGCGCGCGCGGGAATCGGACATGTTGCCGCCTGAAGAACAGGAAGAACTGTTCCGCTGGCTCCTCGAAGAGTCGCCTGGCTGGCCCTTCAGGGTAAAGACGACTCTCGGCCAGCATTTCCGCCGAGCTTCGATTCTCCGAAAGCTTCAGGCAGACACGACTGCCGCGATACCCGATTCGGTGAGGCCAACACTGAATCAGATGTGGCACGGGCCCCCCACCAACGACGGACGTGGCGTGATGTTCATTTCACACCTGGGGGAAATCTATCCGAGCGGGTTCCTTCCGGTCCGCGCCGGCAACGTGCGACGTGACTCGTTGGTGATGGTCTACCGCGAGAGCGAACTATTCACGAAGCTGAGGGACCGGTCCGCGCTGAAGGGCAAGTGTGGCATCTGTCCCTTCAATGAAATCTGCGGCGGCTCGCGCGCGAGGGCGTTTGCGGTCAGCGGCGATGCGCTGGCGCCCGACCCTTCCTGCCTGTACCAGCCAACTACGGCTGCCTGACGAGCGGCGGCACTCATGAGGATTCGGTGACGGGTCGCCCTTCGGTCGGCTTCGTCACGGTTCCCTCATGACTCGTCCCCGGACATCACGCTTTCCTCATTTCGCGGCGGCTAGTGTTCGCCTGTCGGCCCGGCAGCTCCCCTACCCAACCCAGGGACTGGATTCGCCGTTCTCGCCGTGAACACCTGCCTCGGCGGCACTGGCCGACCGATGGCGAATCAGCCGACGCAAAGGGACCTCGCCGGGCCGATTCCATCACGAGTATGGGCATCTGAGCGGGGCAGGTACATGACCGGCAGGGGCGTTTTATCGGACTTCTGCCATGAGTCGTTGGCGGAGGACCGTCCGCGGTGGCATGTGGTTTGTGTGGACGGAGAAGTGCAGCGCCCGCTCGCGGTGACGGCGCTTGATCTTGCTTGCTTTCCGCAGCGAGAGGTCGGAGCGATAGGCGCCGCTTCCGGAGGCCGTTGGCAGGGTGTCGAGGTGAGATGGCTTCTGGCGCTTTCCGGAGTACGCCCGGGTGCGAGGTTCGTCGTCTTTGATTCCGGGGCCAAGCGAATCTGCCTCCCATTGGCGCAGGTCTCGAAACTGAATGCCCTCCTGGCGCTCCGGCGGGAAGGCCGCTGGCTGGCCTCCGAAGATGGCGGGCCTTGCCGCCTGGTCCTTCAAGGAAGCCGATGGCGCGAATTCGGCGGACCAATCGATCGCATCCAGGTAAGCATCGAGAAACCGATGAGCGCGCCGGCGCCGCACTCGTCCGGTAGCCATTCCTCGCGAACGCCTGCCCGGGCTGCATAGGGGCCGGTAACCGGGGCCGACGCTCCCGCGAAGACCGTTGGCGCGCTGCGCGTCCTCACGCGTTCCTCACGACCAGACACCCCATCCTCGCGCGTTGTTCACGCGTCCGCTGGTAACACACGTTCGTTTGGTGCGAATGCACCAAACAGGTGAACGACTCTACGAGGTGGTTTCGTGGTACTTGATCAGGTGCTGGCTCTGTTCGACCAATTGGACACGGCCGACGGGATGTTCTTGGTCGATGCGGAACAGCGCATCATCCGCTGGAACGCGTCCGCGGAGCGGATCCTCGGCTGGCCGGCGGCCGAAGCACTGGGCAGCAGGTGCTACGAGCTGATCGCCGGGCGCGAGGACAGCAGCACGCGGCACTGCAGGAGAAACTGCCCAGTCATCCTGAACGCGCTCAGGGGCCGTCAGGTGCGGGACTACGACCTGCTCTGCACAACCCCCGCCGGCGAAGTCAAATGGCTGAACTTCACGGTGCTGGTCCCGTTGCGCCGCCACGGCGGCGGCTACGCCCTGCACATATTCCGGGATGTAACGGCCAGACGGCGAATCGAAGAGTTCGCGCGCAGCACGGTGACCGCGTTACGCGGTCTCCAGGCCGGCGACGGTCACATGGACGAGCAGTCGCAGCAGGCGCCCGCGCCACCCCTGTCTCGAAGAGAAGAGCAGGTCTTGCATCTCATCGCCACAGGGATGCGGACCAGGCAGATCGCCGAGGCGCTGGGCGTAAGACCAATCACCGCGCGGAACCATGTGACCCGCCTGCTCAACAAGCTCGGTGCGGTAAACCGCGTGCAGGCCGTCGTCTACGCCTCGCAGCGGGGCCTTGTCTGATCCGGGAGTCTGTCCCCGTTGGTGAGTATGCACCTATTTATGGCCAACACGTGCGCATAGCCTTTGGCGCAGGCACGGCAGGTCGCATGCCGACCACGTAAACGGAGGGCACCCTGAACAGAGACACGATCACCGTCGCGGTCCTCTGGGCCACCCTCACGGTGATCGGCGAGGCGCTCGTCATCGGCCTCGGGCTCTTTCCGGCGCCGCTCGCCGAGGAGGCCAGGGTCGTCGACGAGGCAATTGAGCATCTGGTCATCCTCGCGGTCCCGGTATTCACCTTCGTCGTTTCCGTCCTTGTCTACGCCGTACTCCGTTTCCGGCGCCGCGGTGCGGAGGCAGAGGACGGCCCGCCGATGCGCACCCATGGCAAGTGGGTGGCCTTCTGGTTCGCCTGGACCACGGCCCTGACCGTCGCCGTCATCATCCACCCGGGCGTGACCGGCCTCCGGTCGCTCATGGCCTCGCAGGACGAGGCGCCCGATCTGGTGGTGAAGGTCACCGGACAGCGCTGGCTGTGGACCTTCGAATACCCGGAACGGAAGGTCACGACCATAAACGAGCTCGTGGTCCCGGTCGACAAGCTGGTCAGGTTCGAGGTGACCGCGCCCGACCGCGACGTGCTCCATTCTTTCTGGATTCCGGCGTTCCGGATCAAGATCGACGCCGTGCCGGGACTCGTCACGCACACCTCCGCACGGGCGACGAGGATTGGCGCCTTCGCCGAAGACATGAACTACCGGGTGCAGTGCGCCGAACTGTGCGGGCTCGGCCACAGCAAGATGGCCGCAACGTTGCGCGTGGTGAGCCAGGCCGACTTCGACCGCTGGGTGGGCGAGCGGACACGTTAGACCGGAAGTTTGGGAGGTGACGCCAACCGTGGCCGCGTTGTTCCCGATCCTGCGGGGCCTGATCCTTGCTGGTCTTGGCCTGGGCATCGGCGCAGGCCTGGCGGTGCTATTCACGAACCTGACCGGCCGGCCATCGATCAAGGAACCTGTCATTGCGCTCGGGTATGTGCTTGCGCTGATCGGCTGGCTGATGGGCGTCGGAATGTGGGACGCCTGGGCCAAGGAGTGGTTCGGCGCCTCGAAGCGACAGCCCTCACCCGGCCTCCGGCCACCCTCTCCGCTACGGGGCGAGGGGATCAGCGCGCACGGGGTAGGGGGCGTCGGGAGGTTCTTTAGGT
>JACQUF010000033.1 GCA_016210435.1 Chloroflexota bacterium | reverse complement strand
GAGCGTAGCTGACCTCTACCGCGCGGTGGGGCAGAAGAAGGCCCAGCCAGCGGACCAGGCGAAGGTGCTGGAGTTCACGGCGCGACTGCGCGGCGAGCTGGCAAAGAAGGGTCTGCCGGGTTAGACCACGCAAGCCAGCGTCAAAAACCTGATCCGCCTCAGCCACCCCTTCCCTTCGACTTCGCCCAGGGCAAGCTGCTCAGGGCGGCGCTTCTCCCCCGCGGGGCGAAGGGATCTATACTCGGGCTCCAGATGACTACGTGGGTTGAAAAGCTGGACCAGGCGTCGATCGCCAAACGGAGCCTGGTCTGCGTAGGCCTCGACCCAGACCCGCGCCGAATGCCCGTGCCCGAAGTATTCGAATTCAACCGGGCGATCATCGACGCGACGCACGACCTCGTGTGCGCGTACAAGCCCCAGCTGGCGTTCTACGAGGCGCTGGGGATCGACGGGCTCAAGGCCCTCGGCCAGACCCTGGAACATATCCGCAGGGCGGCGCCCGGCGTCGTCGTGATCGGCGACGCGAAGCGAGGCGACATCGAGTCGACAGCGGAGGCCTACGCGAAGGCGATGTTCGAGTACTGGGGTTTCGACGTCGTTACCGTTCACGCGTATCTCGGCCGCGAATCGGTCGAGCCGTTTCTGACCCGTGAAGGCCGCGGCGCGCTGATCGTATGCCGTACATCGAATCCAGGAGCACTGGAGCTGCAGGACCTGCGGCTGGCAACGGGACCTACCGGCGGACCGCTCCCTAAGCCAGCCAGCCCTGAGCAAAGTCGAAGGGAAGAGTCGGTCCGCCGATCTCAGGGGCACACCGCGCCAGGTGCTTCGACAAGCTCAGCACGCGACGCAGGGAATGGGCTCCGGCTTTTCGAACACGTCGCCGCGCTCGCCGAGGAATGGAACACCCGCGGAAACGTCGGGCTCGTGGTCGGGGCGACGTATCCCGAAGAACTCGCCGCGCTACGCGCGGCTCACCCGGCGCTTCCCATACTGATCCCGGGCATCGGCGCTCAGAGCGGGAACGTCGAAAAATCAACCCGGGCAGGTATCAACTCTGACGGCCGGGGCATCGTGATCAGCGCCTCGCGATCGATCATCTACGCGTCTGACGACCGCCGGAATTTCGCAGAAGCCGCGCGTAGCGCGGTTGAATCGCTCAGATCCCAGGTCGCGGCGGCATCTTCACCAGGCCCGTCAAAGGACCGTCGCTGACGATGCGACCTGCCAAGCTGACTCCATTTCAGCCCGGCGACCGTATAACCTTGAAGAAGCCACATCCCTGCGGCGGGCGGGAATGGGACGTGTATCGAATCGGCGCGGACATCGGGCTTCACTGCCTCACATGTGGTCGCCGGTTCATGCTCCCCAGGCGGGAAGTGGAAAGAAGAATGAAGGCGCGGGTACCTGCTTCACCCTCACTGCAACCCTCACCCAACACCCGAGACGCGGATAGACCGGCAACCAAGGGAGAGGCGGACGGAACAGCAAGCTCGCCCTCCGATGAATCCGGCACTCACAACTTTTCGTTGACACCCCGAGAGAGCGGGGGCTAAGCTGGTCGTGTAGCTATAGCCGCAAATCTGCGGCAAAGGGCGTCGAGGTGGCATGACATGTCGATGTTGGAGATGGTTATCGACAGCATCCGCGTGAGCCTCCTGAATTACCAACGCGTTGTCATCCTGAAAGAGAAGAATACGGACCGGTACCTGCCGATCTGGATCGGCCCGGACGTAGCGGATGCCATCGCGGTGAAATTGCAAGAGGTGAGCGTTCCGCGCCCATTGACCCACGATCTGCTGCAGCAGGTAGTGCAGGATCTTGGCGCCAGCTTCAACTACATAGTCGTGTCCGGGCTCGACCACGACACATTCTTCGCCAAGATCGTCCTCACACAGAACGGCAAGACCGTAGAAGTCGATTCCCGGCCTTCTGATGCGCTTGCCCTGGCGGTACGCGCCAAAGTACCCATTTACGCGGAGGAATCGGTGCTCGAGAAGGCCGGCGTGCACCTCGACAAGGAGAGCGGCAAGGCCGTTGTCGGGAGCGAAGGCGAGGCTGCGGCCCGCGGTCCTAAGCCAGTCGACGAAAAGGAACTGCAGTCGATGTCCGCGTTCAAGGACTTTATCGAGTCGCTCAACCTGGACGAGCTGGGTGGCAAGGGTGGCGACGGCGAGAAGAAGCCGGACAAGCCCGACAAGTAGACACAAACTGCGGATTCCACAAGGGAAAGGGAATCAAGCGAACGGCCCCGGTAAAATCGGGGCCGTTTCGTGCCTCGGGGATTGTGGAAAGAATCGATTGTGATAAAGTCCACAATCGCGGTTCCGGAGCCCGCATGCGTCAGCCGAACGACATATCGACCCTGGTGCTGCTCGCGCGGATCACCGGGGTGGGCTGGTATATCGCGGCCTGTATCGCGGGTGGGACGCTGGTCGGCGTGTGGCTGGACGGCCAGTTGGGCACAAAGCCGGCATTCTTGCTTGCGGGCCTCGCGATCGGCATAGTCGCTGCATTCCTTGGGATGATCCAGATTTTGCGAAGGTTCGCGGGCGAGCACGCGGCGGCTACAACCGAGAAGCCGCTCAGCCCAGGCGATTCGACTAGAAAAAACACGGACAGGCTAGACAGATAGTGCTCAAGAGACCGAAGGTCCTGATCATCGTCGTCGCCGTCTTCGCCCTGGTGTTGATCGGCCTGGCCGGTGGCGCGCTCGGCGAAGCTTTCGGTCTCGGGTTCTTGAGCAGCCCAATCCCATTCATATCCATCCCTGCCGAAAAGGTGGTCAGCGTCGGCGGGTTCGTGGTCCAGAACTCCATGATCGGCCTGTGGGCCGCGGGGATTGTGGTTCTCGCGTTTTTCTTCCTGGCAACTCGCAAGATGAAGCTTGTTCCCGGAAGGCTCCAGAATGTGGCTGAGGTGATCCTGGAGTTCTTCGCCAACCTCGCGGAAGGCGTCGCGGGTGGCGCCAAAGGCCGCCGCTTCCTCCCTCTTGTTCTGAGTATTTTCGTCGTGGTCTTGATCGCGAACTGGCTAAACGTCCTGCCGGGCGTTGGAACGGTTGGCCGACGGGGTGGTCGTCCCCGAG
>JACQUF010000032.1 GCA_016210435.1 Chloroflexota bacterium | reverse complement strand
CTTCGGGAGTTGCTGGACGCAGTTACCGCGTGGGCGGCGCGGTTTGATTCGCGGCGGATCAGCGAGAGGACGAAGGCCGGGCACGCGAGGCGCAAGGCTGAGGTGCTACCGGTTGTGCGACAGCCGGGGGCCAAGGATAGGGTCAAAGGTTCGAGGAAGCGGTCGGGCTATTACCTGCGTTGGGAGCGCGCCCGGCCCGTGGGCAAATAAAGGGGATTGCCGGGTCCCGATACCCCGGTAGATACGCGACCCGGGTTGGCGGCTACCTGATAACTTGCGGGCGCATATCAGTCGTTATGTCCCGAAGCTGTCGAGTGATTCCAGAGTCCAGTGGGCGTCACCGACTCCGGCTTCTATTCGCCGACCGTCTATCGTCTCCACCCAGATCTCCTCGATCTGAGCCATGCGTCGACCGACTTCTTGGCACCGCTCCCGGAGGCGGGAAATCGTCTGCGGTATCGAGGTCGGGTTCTGCGGTTGTACGCGTACCGGCTCGTGAGCCATGCTGAGATCAAAAATCATCCGATCCTTCCACCGTTTGCGCCACGGCCACAGCCACGCGACAGGTCCGATCTTGAACCGTGCACGGGGCCTATTCACGAAAGTCCAGCCCGCGGCGGTGACGATGACCCATCGGTCTGTCGGGTTCATGGCTCGAATCACAAAAGTCTCATCCCCAGAAGGTGGCTGAACTAGCCGACCCCCTGTAAAGTCGGTGTTCCAGACGATCACACGCGCGGAGAGCGCAAGCCGCGTCCGATTGCGATAGGAGCGATAGAAATCGAAGGCGATCGCCCCCAGGACGCCGCTCACGAACCCGGCAACCGTACCCGCGAGTATTTCGCCCATGAGGGTCGTAGTCGTCATCCCTTCGTCCGTCCCTTCGTGCTCCCTAACTCGATCCTGAATCGCAGTCAACACGCCCAGGAGGCGATCATATTGGCACGCGACAAGGGGGTACCAGTGGCTCGGATGCCGACAACCGACAAGGACGAGTTAACCGAGATCGTCCCCGGTTACGGCCACACGGTTGACTGGGAGCCGTGTGCGCGGGCCGATCTCCACGTGGCGAACCCGCTACCCGAGGACAGCGCGCCCGTCGCTGTTGGCTGGTACCGGATGCGATGCCCACGGTGTCAGGCTATCGGCGTCTCCGGCCCCGCGCACTTCTACGGCGTGCGGGCGCTTTTCCAGGAGTGCGCCGGTCGAGCTTGACCCAGCTCAATGAGCCGCGCCTGCCGCGCTACCGTGCGCGAAAAGTGTGCCGCCGGGGATCGCTCTCAGCCTGGCGTAACCCGACCGCGCGGTCACTGGTGCTAACGGATTTCCTTTCGTCTATGTCGCTGACCGCCAGTGGTTGGCATCATTCCTTGGGTTTCCACAGTTCGACGCGGGGCTCGTCTCGACTGATCACATCTATCACGGCGTCGGACGTCCATATCCTGAAATGCTGGAGCGGGCCAGCGATCTCGTTGGCAACTTTGCCATCCTCGTAGTCCATGAAATAGTCGAGGTACGTCGACCTCGTAAGGGTGCGCACCGCGCCCTCATCTCCCTGCTCGTACGAGCGGTAACTGCTCCACGATTCGTTAACCACCTGCCATGCCGCGTAGTCGTCAAACGTAACGGAGAACCTGCGGCTAATCGGCTCGATGGTAATTCCGTGAGAACCACGAAGGACCTTCGAAAGAGCTTCTCTTATTTCCGGTGGCTGGCCACCCACAACCTCATCGGGGTCGATGGGCTCTTTGCTCGTGATTCCTTCGACGACGATGATTTGGAGACGGTTGTCGTATTCGTGACCGGCCAAGACGAGCACGTCAAGGTAATGGAAGCCAGGGACTTCATCGAGAATGGATTTCACAGGTCGACTCCCGCACGCTCGCCGTCGTCCGCCGCCGCTCGCGGTCGTCCGCCCCCGTTGCTGTCACGATTGCTGTCAGGACGCCAAAACGGGGCGTTCACAGGACCGAAACAGCTTTGCAGAAGGGCGGGAGGGTGGTCGGGGAGCCGGGATTCGAACCCGGGACCTCAGCGTCTCGATGTTGACATACTGGTATTACTTAGCGTAATCTCCTCCTGACACGTCACAGGAGGAAGCACCCACATGGTCATCGCTGTTTCGTCCAAGCGGGCAGTCGCCTATCTGCGCGTTTCGACCGTCGACCAGGCGGGCGAGCGTCACAGCTCCCTCGAAACCCAAGAGGCCCGGATCCGCGCTTACTGTGAAGCCAACGGCCTCGCCCATGTGGGCCGGTTTACGGACGTGCTATCGGGTCGCCGGGATGATCGAGGCGAGTACCGGCGCATGATCGACTTCATGTTGAACGGCGGCGCGGACGTCGTAGTCGTGCAATTCCTCGACCGGTTCGGGCGTAATCCCCGCGAGATTCTTACCCGAATCTGGCAGCTTCAGGAACGCAACGTTCAAGTAGTCGCCACCGACGAAGATATCCGCGAGGAACTTGTGCTACTGGTCCGTGCCGGGCTGGCCGGTGCCGAAAGCAAGCGCACGAGCGAGCGAGTGAGGGCATACATGGGACGAAGCGCCGAGAAGGGGATGCACTTCGGCCGAGCGCCGTACGGCTACCGGTTCATCAAGATCAACGATCAGATCACCTGGGAGCAGGAGCCGAGGGAAGCCACGGCCGTTCGCGAGATGTACCGACTCGCGGTCGAAGAGAACGTCGGTTACAAGTCCATCGCCGACGAATTGACTCGACAGGGACACCCGACCCGCGAGGGCCGGGCATGGGCCGCGTACACCGTGCAGCACGTCCTCACTAGCGAATCCATCGCCGGCGCTTTGACCTACGGCAAGCGACCGCGTAAGGGCAACCCCGAACGCGAGACGGTCAGAGTACCGGACTTTTTCCCGGCGATCCTCACGTCGGACGAATGGCGTCGTTTGCAAGAGCGACTAGCGATCCGACGGGAGAGTGCGCGGGGCGGCACGCACAGGTCCGACTACCTCCTGAGCGGCATCGCCAGGTGCGGTCAGTGTGGCGGGCCGATGGTCGGCAAGGT
>JACQUF010000109.1 GCA_016210435.1 Chloroflexota bacterium | reverse complement strand
GAAAACCCGCGTCTGTCCCCGGCAAAGCAACTGGATGGCCGTGCAGCAAGAACTCCCAATTGAGCGGGCCGCCTGGAACCCGGCTACGGCCTGGCGGCGCTTTTGCGGCTTCCTGGATATCACCAGGGAAACGTTCATGGAGATCCAGAGCCAGCTCATGCTCGAACAGATCGATCTGATCGCCGAAAGCCGTATTGGCCGGAGACTCATCCGCAACGGCAAGCCGGCTTCAGTGCAGGAATACCGCGCAAAGGTACCGCTGACCTCTTACGGCGATTACGTGAAGCTGCTCGCGCCCGGGCAGGAACAGAACCTGCCGCCGAGAGATTACATCTGGTCTCACACGAGCGGTGCGCTCGCCGGTTACAAGTGGGTTCCCTACACGACGCGCGGCTTCACCAGGTTCCTCGACAACCTGATGTCCGCGATGGTCCTCGCCTGCGCAACCGGCCCGGAGGACTTGAACATAGCGCCGGGCGACGTCGTGATGTTCAACGCGCCGCCTCGTCCATATCTGTCGGGGCTGGCCGTGTTCGGGATGGCCAAACGTTTCGGCCTTCTTGGTGTAAGCGACCCCGCGACCGTAGAGAACATGGACTTCAAGGAAAAGGTCCGCCACGACTTCCGCGAGGCGCTTCGCAAACGGGTAGACGTGATCATTTCGATGACCAGCGTGCTCGTCCGGACCGGCCAGCAGTTCGAGGAGGACGGCGGGCAACGCAACGGCAAGTCAACGTCAGCGCATCTGTCGCTCAACGCCCGTGCCCTGGGTCGGATCGCGATCGCCAAGGGAAAAAGCGTCGCGTTGCACCGCCCGGTCCGCCCCCGTGACCTATGGCCCGCCAGGGCAGTCATCGGCTGGGGCGCCGACACCCCGATCTTCCGCGACCAGGTGAAAGAGTACTGGGGCAAGTACCCCTACGAAATGTACGCCTGCACCGAAGGCGGCGTGATGGGGATGCAGACGTGGGAACGCCGCGGAATGGTCTTCAATCCTTACGCGGACTTCTACGAGTTCATCCCGGAAGAAGAGTCCCGCAAGGCCCGCGAAGATGACCGCTATGATCCTCAGACAGTACTGTTGCCGGAGGTCAAGCCCGGCGAGATCTACGAGGTCGTGATCTCGAACTTCTACGGCATGCCCCTCCTGCGCTACCGGGTCGGCCATTTCGTGAGGTTCCTGAATACGCCGCGTGGCGCTGAGCGCCCGGAGTTCGAATGGCTTGGCCGCAGCGATGACCGCATCGACATCGCGGGGTTCACGCGCGTCGATGAGAAAACGGTCTGGCAGGCCCTTCGCGACTCGAATCTGGAGTTCAGCGACTGGACGCTCAAGCGCGAGATGTCCGATGAGATACCGCTCCTGCACTTCTACGGCGAGACGCGACGGGACTATGACCCTGCTGAGGCCGCGCGGAAACTCCACGAACAGATCAAGCAGATCGACTCCTTCTACCGCGACCTCGAAACGATGCTGGAGATCCGGCCTCTTCGAATGACCCTTCTGGCGCCCGGAACGTTCGACCGTTACTACGACGAGAAGATGAAGCAGGGCGAAGACATCGGCAGGGCACGCCCTCCGCGCATGAACGCCTTCGACGACGCGATCGTCGAGCTGCTCACGTATTCGCGCCAGATCTCCGAATCGGACCTGGCGGCCCGGCCAGAGACGCGTGAACGGGAGAAGGTCCTGGCTCGATGAGAGAGATCTACATCGCCCTCCCGTTCGTCCAGTTCGTGCTCAGCCTCTTCCTGGCAAGCGTGGTGCTGTTCAGCGACCACAAGGACCGGCTGAACCAGATCTTCACGTTCTTCCTTGCCGCGATGGCCCTCTGGGGGATCACCATCTTTGGGATGCGCGACGCGTTCCCAATCCACGACCGCGCCTACGCCTGGGAGAAGGCGGCGCTGGCGGTCATCCCCTTCTCGGGCATCATCTTCTACCATTTCGTCCACTCGTACACACGCATACGCCGCTCGAACTCGATCCTGGTCAGCATGTACGTGCTCGGGGCGGCCGCCGCGCTGCTGTCGATCACTGGCCAGAGCGCTACCGCGATGGTCGAAAAGTTTTACGGGTTTGCGCCGAAGATCGGCTGGGCGTTTCCGGTCGTGCTCGCGGCAGGGACCCCGCCGGTCGTGCTGGCAATCTTCGATCTGACGAAGGCACTGAAGCGCGCCGACAACGCCCTCGATCGCTCCCGCTTCCGTGACCTCCGGCTGGGCGCCATCTTCTCGCTAGCCGGGGCGACCACCGACTATTTGCCCTCCCTCGGGTTGACGGTGTACCCGCTCGGTATCCTCGGGAACATCGGATTCGCCCTCATCACCACGTGGGCCGTCACCCACAACAAGCTGATGAACCTTCGCCTTGTCCTCCGCCGCGGGCTCGCCTACACGACGGTCAGCTCGTTGATCTTCGCGGTCTACGCGGCGGTATTGGCCGTGGTCTGGTTCTTCTCTCGCAACCTGAGCGTCGCAGCAGGCATCATCGTCGCCGTCGGCGGCGTGCTGATCACGAGCGTGTTCTTCCAGCCCCTGCTGGGACAGGTGCAGACCTGGATCGACCGCCTCTTCTTCCGTGAGCGCTACGATCGGCTGCAGTTGCTCCTGCAACTGGGCGACGCGACCAAGGACATTTCGGACTTCGAGTCTCTGACAAAGAACGTCGTGAATATCCTCCGGAGAGCCGTCCAGGCGGACTGGATCGCCATCGCCCTTCCCAACCGCCCCGGCGACAGGCTCATCCTCATCGCGGATTCCCGGGGCGAGATCGGGCCGTTCGAACTGCCGAAGCGCAGCACGCTTGCTTCATGGTTCACGCGCTACGGGCGCCACGTCCGCACGGGCGATATCGAGGCCGATCCGTATCTCCAGGCAATGAGCGACGCGGAGCGCTCGGCGATCGGAGGTCTCGGCGCAGAGCTGCTTGTCCCGATGGTCATCAAGGGCGAGCTCAGCTCAGTTGTCGCAGTGGGACCCAAGCTGGTTGGCGCCGACTATTCAGAGGACGACATCAAATTCGTCATGACGGCGGCCGACCGCGTGGGGATGGCCCTCGAAAACGCCCGCATGTACGCATTGGAGATGGAAAGGCTGCGGGAGTTGGAACGGCTGGATTCACTCAAGTCGAACCTGCTCCTCACGGTATCGCACGAACTGAAATCGCCGCTTACCGCAATCAAGGTCTCAGCTGACCTGCTCGCCGATTCCAAGGCCGCCGGCAACGCAGACCCGCGGCTCGAGCGACTGATCAGGTCGCTTCGGAACGGCGTATCCCGGCTCGAGAGACTGACGCAGGAGTCTCTCGATTACGCGGCGATGCAAAGCGATCACCTCGAACTGCACAAGACGAATTTCCACCTGAAGGACATCGTCGAAGAGTCGGCGGCACTGTTCGCGTCGGCGGTGCGCTCCCGGAGGCAGACGCTTTCGGTCAACGCACAGGAGGGTATGGGCCCGACTCATGCCGATCCGGCCCGGGTCGAGCGCATCCTCACGAACCTGATCAGCAATGCCCACAAATTCACGGCGGTGGGCGGCATCGTTTCGGTCGAAGTGTTCGCCGAAGGGCTCAACCACATCGTACGGGTCTCGGACACGGGTGAAGGCATTTCGGAAGAAGAGCTCGAGTTGATTTTCAGCGCCTACTATCGGAGCAAGAACGCCGACGGCCGGCCTGCAGCGGGCACGGGCCTCGGGCTCACCATCGCCCGGTACCTGGCACAGCTTCACGGCGGAAAGCTGTGGGCGACCAGCAAGCTCGGCCAGGGAAGCGCCTTCACGCTGTCCATTCCGGCTATGCCGGACGGTTCCGAAGAGGGCGCTGACGAGGTCGCCCTTGCCGGCCTGGAAAGGCACGGGCAAGTCGCTGCCGCTCCTTCAACCACGCCGGCGCCAGTCGCGGTTCCACCGGCCCCCGCGCCTACCCCATCGTCCTGAGTTCGCCCTCACCCTAACCCTCTCCCACAGGGAGAGGGGCTTTACTGGTCACCCTAACCCTCTCCCACAGGGAGATGGGCTGCGCTAGCAGGGGTGAGGGCTTCGCCAGCTGCCGTCCTGTCGGCCCCCGCGCCTACCCCATCG
>JACQUF010000100.1 GCA_016210435.1 Chloroflexota bacterium | reverse complement strand
GTGCGGACTAGATTCCGAGCGGCCTCGACAATCTCGGCGAGTTGCTCAGAGGTCGGGGAGCGTTGTATCGAGCTGTTTTGATTCGGGTCGGGCACCTTGCGCTCACTTGCACTCGATATTTCCAGGGTGTTATCGCTTGTCATGTTGCGCGTGATCGGGTCGGGCCGTTCACACGACGGCCACGGGCACACGCCGCAGCAACATTCGGGACCGTTTAACCAGGTAGACGGCCCGCCCTCCCGGGCATTTTACCCCACGGGGGCGAGTCGCGGAACGGGTTCGAGTCGCACTCGGGCTCGTGCGCTCCGCGCCCGGCCGGTCGTCCGGCGATGATGCCGAGGATCGCCGCCGACTCGGTGCGGCGGCCTACCTGATATGTACGCGAAAAAGGTTAGAGTTGTCGCCGGGCTACGAATGCAACCCCGCCTCCTCGTGCGCTATCCCACTACCTCGGAGTAGTGGCGTTGCGCACCACGCATTCAGCCTGCCCCTCCCAATCGTCAGGTCGGCAATGCTCACACGGCGTTCGAGGCTCATCATCGGATCGGAGGCGGCGAGCAAGGGTGTAGATGACTCCGCCTTCCACAGCCAGGAGCAAGCTGCAAGCGGGGCGGTGGTACACACCCTCGCTCTCGACCAGTGCGTAGCCGATCTTGGTCAGGTCGAGGTCAACGCGGAGCGCTGCGTTGGGATCGTGCAAGCCGACGCCCGCAGAGTACCGGGAGACGGCGAGAACCGTGATCGCATCCGTTTCGGGAATCTTGGTCGGATCGGTTTCTGCTCGCGCCTGCCGCATTGCGTCGTCATGCTCCTTCTTGTGTGGATGGTCGATTTCGAAGTCGAGCCGCGCCTCGGCGCTCTCCTTGATCCTCCCGTAGAAGGCTAGCGCATCCACGATCACAACCGATGTCGGGTCGAAATACGGAATCCACAACAGATGACATCCCCCCCAGTCGCCGATGTGGTTGTCCCCAAGCTCGCGCGTGTTCGGCAAATACCACCCACGCTGCGCGAGGATGGCCTCAATGATGCGGCGCTCGTGGGGTACGAGCACGAGGATCGGATTCTTCGTTGTCCTCCTCAACCGCGCAACCGCATCGCGCACGGCGTCTACAAGTTCAGCGAGCCTGTGGATGGTGGTCGTCGGTGTGGCAATCCGTTCAGCCGCGTGGGTAATCCATGTATTCTCACCCTCTTGGATACTTCTGGCGATGAGGGGCGCAAAATCCATCGGATGCTCGCGGCAGCCCACAACCGAGTCTTTTTGAAGGCGAACCCGGTATTGGATACGCGGCAGGACCCACGCCCGCGCTTCGGCTCGAAGGCCACCTAGCTTCGCAAGTGTGCTTCTCAGCCCATAGTCATTCTCCAGCTCCTTGGCGATTTCCGTCTGGAGGCGGACACGATGCTCGTCGCGCAGGGGCGCGGCAACCACGGCGGTGAGGCGATCCAGCTTGAACAGGCGGAGCCGCTCCGCGAAAAGCGCGACAACGACACCTACTGTCTCATCGCGCTTCTCGTCTGCGATGTTGAGCAAGTCCTTCTGCACTGCATCGTTGGTGAGGGTTAAGTCGGCGAGTGTCTTGACCTCATCGGGCGACCTTGGCCGAAACGGCGGACAGGAACGCATTGCATCCGGCACTTCGTACTTGCGTGCCGATGGACGAGCCAGCATCAGCGCCATGAAGCCCCGCTCGATCCATGAATCGGAAACCTGGTAGGCCACAGAAACGCCCACCCGTCCGAGTGACGGGCTTGTCCATTCGGTTACACCAAATGGATCGTCCAGTGGCCGACCCGTGAACGACTTGCTGCGGACGGCCTCCCAAAGCCGCAGCAGGTGCTCGCGCGAGCCGAGGTCGCTTGCACAACGCTGGAACACGGTCTTGGCTGTGTCCGCGTGTTTATGCTTGGTCTCAACGAGGTGAAGACACCATGCCGCCGTGATGAGCGTGGCGTAGCTCATCAGGTCGCACGCCTCGCGCAGCTCAGAAGGAACACTCTCCTCTTCGTCCGGATCAGCATGCCGTTTGCCCGAATGTTCGTCCCACCGGAACATCCGGTCCTCGAAGTTGGTCGCGTCGGTGGTTCTTCCTGCTTCTATCGCAACCTTGATGAGCCGGAGTCGCCAGCCGAGGTCAACGATCAGCACAGGCATCTGTTCGGTGATTTTCGGCGGGTCGGGGCTCCACAGCGAATGGGCGTACTCGAAGTGCGCGCCGAGCGTGGACAGCGCAGCATCAATGGTTTCGCCAACATAGTCCGTTAGTGTCGTCCCTTGAATCGCACGGGAGTAGACGGCCTCGACGATCTGGCCTGCGCGATAATACAAGCCCGGATGTTTGTGCTCGATGGCTGCGATCATCATGTGGCAGGCAAACATGAGCAGAGCGGAGACCTTCTCTTGGTCACCGGAGGCGACGGCAGCCTTCGCCATGTCAAAGTAGCTGAACCCGGCAAGGAAATCCGGTAAACGCTCCCGGTGGATCGAGAAGCTCGTCGGCACCGCGTCCGGACGCGACAGTCCGCGTTCCACGAGGGTCTCTTGAATCTCAAGCCCTTGTTGCAGTTGCTCCGCAAATCCGCGCCGCGCATAGCCAACCAGCACCTCGTCAAACCGGGAGAGAACTCCCACCACATCTCGATCTTGCGAGGCTCCAATGCGATACACGGCCCGCAGTTTCCGTTGCAGCTTCTCGACCACTTCCTCGCTCGGCGCAACAACATGCTGCTTCTGGCGTTGCTGATCGTCACGGGTCGCCAACAGCACGAGTGCGAGAGTGTTGTCCACCGAATCACCGGGGCCAACGCACAGCTTCGCGTCGTGGTCGGGGCAGGCCGATCGGATATACTCGCCGAGAGCCTTCAAGGCCGTGAGGTTGACATCGGTAACAGAACCACGGCCCGTCAGATTCAGCTTGACGGGAGTGACGCGATCAAGGCTGGTGAACCCTCCGACGGTGGAATACTCCATTCGCACCGCTGCAAGGGCCTCCTCAAAGACCTTGACCTGCCTCCTATGATGGATGTCGCCATCCAGCGCTAAGTCGTATTCCCAAGTGAGGCTCGGCGTGAGCAGCGTTACGAGATCCTCCGACACGCTAACTGCCATCCGGTAGAGCAACCACAGAACAAACCAGAGGACAAGTAGTACGAGCGGTACATCCAAGATCGCCATCGGTACGGCTGCGTGCGGCAGGCCGAGCGAGCAAAGCAACGACACGATGACATTGGCCGCGACGACGGCGAGC
>JACQUF010000013.1 GCA_016210435.1 Chloroflexota bacterium | reverse complement strand
TCCGGCAGGCCCCTGAGGTCCGGCAGGACCGGATGGGCCGGCAGGCCCCTGGGGACCGGCAGGACCCTGAGGGCCTGGAGGCCCGGCGACCTGAAAGGCCACGCCTTTGGAGGACTCGCCTACCTGCTTGACGATCGCAGAGGCGCTGGCGCCCTGAGCCTTGCCAGCGAGTGACGGCGCGACCTGCTTTAGATCGACTGTCTTGCCGAGCTGCTTGATGGCGGTGTCGACGGCACCGGACAGGTCCCCTGCGCTTAACTTCTCGAGCGAGTTAGCGCCGCCAGCCACTGCAAGTGCGATCGCGTCGAGAAGCACGGGAGCATCGGCGGCGATGGGGGCGGGCTTCAGGTTGACTTCCTGGCCCGCTTCGACCGGAAATACGTTTACGAGCGGGGCACTGGTCGCCGGGTCGGCTTCGACGCGGCCGACGAAAGCAGATCCCTCGTCGAGCGAGAAGTTCAGGCCGGTGGCCGCGTGCTTGCTGATGTCGCCGGCAGTGCCGGTAATGGAGATGATTTCCTGGTCGGTGATGAATTCAAATACCGCGGCGGCCTTGGCGCCTGCCTGGGCGACGTCGAACGAGATGTCGCTTTCCAGCAGGGTTATGCGCGCGAGCCTCTTAAGAACATCGCCGTTCTTCTTCTCGAACTGGAAGTTGGTGATGCCGATTTCGGACGCCGGTTCAATGCGGATGTTGGAGTTATCGGCAAAGACGATGGAGGCGGAACCGGATGCATCGGTGCGGATGAAGGCGCCGGACTGGACAGGGGCGCCTTCCTGAGTCTGGGCGACTTGCGCCCAGGCAGAATCAGCGGAGGGGCGGGTCTCGACGGTCCCCGCCGAGGGGAAGATCCAGGCCACCGCGGAAGGCTTGGCGGGCGCCTTTCGACAGGCTATTAAGGCTATCGATATGAGGAGAAGGGACGCTGCTATGAGGACAAGACGGGACTTCGCGTAGCGCGAACAGTCGCTTTCCAACCCGGGTTCCCCCATCCGCCATACTTCTGGCCGTTGCGCGCGGCCTAATACCCCGAGGTAAGCAGGCCGTGGCACTATACCCCGGCCGAAAAATGAGTGTCAAGTTACTTTGGGTTGGAAGTTAACCGACTGTCAGAGCTAGATCGCGTGGCGAAGGGGCTCCAACCCTTCGATGGCGGCTGCCTGTGGGGACCGGAGCGCGTGCCAGAGGTCCCAGTCCTGCTGCAGACCGAGCCAGAAATCTGCGCTCATGCCCGTGACGCGAGCCAAGCGCAGCGCCGTATCGGGAGTGATTCCTCGCTTGCCACGGATGATCTCATTCAGGCGCGGAAAGGACACGCCAAGACGGACCGCAAATTCCGACTGTGACACGCTAAGGGGTTTGAGAAACTCCTCGAGAAGCATCTCGCCGGGATGCGTCGGTGGCTGGTGTGTCGGCAGTTTTGGTGCCAACAGTGCCCCGACCCTGCGCAAACGTCTAGTGGTAGTCCGCGATTTCGACTTGGTCGGCATAACCATCCTCCCAAAGGAAACACACGCGGTATTGCTCATTGATACGGATGCTGTATTGACCCGCGCGGTCGCCGGAATGCCGCTCAAGGTGGTTCCCCGGCGGGATGGCCAACTCGCGGAGTTCCCGGACACGGTTGATCTGGACAAGCTTTCGTCTCGCCACCGGCCACAGCGCCCGCGGACATCCCACGCGAGCCCGCCGGCTATCGTTGCCGTTGAAGATGTCCTCGGTGGCCCGATCGCCAAACGATCGTATCACGGTAACTATTATAATGATTGCCGTTATGGCCACGAGGATATTGACCTGTCGGCCGCGTTGGGCGGCATCCCTTCGAGACGGGCGCGAGACGGCGAGAACCGTCTGGCGCCGGCATTAACATTGCCGCGCAGGATTTGAGAGTCGATTCAGGGAGCGATGCCGAGTGAAGCGGACGTTGATGGAGATCCTGGCGTGCCCGATGTGCAAGGGCGACCTTGCGCTCGAGGTAGACAAAGAGGAGGGCGACGAGATCGTGACCGGGCGGCTCGTGTGCGGGAAATGCAATGAGGTCTATCCCATCGAGGACCGGATTCCCAACTTGCTGCCGCCTGAGTTGCGGAAGGCCGGAAGCTAGAGTGTCCGAAAGCCTTCGCGCTCGAAGTCCTCATCGAACGCAAGGGCTTCGGTGACACCGTACCTCTTCATCACGACGAAACTCGCGCAGTCGACCAGACTTAGCCGACGGCGCTCGCGTCGGCGAAGCAGTCGAACTGCATCGTCATGATCAGTCTCGGTGATCCAGTGAATGGTGAACCTCTTGACCTCGGCAAGAAACGTCAGCGCGTGCTCTAACCCGTATCGGGCCTGGATGAGAGCTGCCGATTCACTGATCACATAGCTGTGCAGGAGGACTGTTGCATCAGCCGCGAGCGCGGCCTAAAGTCCCGAACGCGCCGAGTCGTGTTTAGGATCCAGACTGTTTGCCAGGGCCAGAATTGCTGACGTGTCGAGGAATTTCACCAGCGTGCTCGCGGTAGATCTCTAGAGCCAGAGCTTGGTCATGGGCAACCGACAGCGGGGTCCGCCCGGACTCTTCTGAGGCCACGGACCCGATGAATTTGAAATCCCCCAGCTTCCAGGCGTGGCGCCCACCGGACAGGTAAGCTTGCACGGCTTCCCGCACGACCGTCGACATCGATACCCGGCGTTCGTAAGCGCGTCTTTTCAACGCCTCGAAGGTCGGCTCATCAAATTGAACCTGGGTCCGCTTCATGGCCATATCGTACAGCATGATGTAATGATGACGGTCTCAGATCAGACCGCTCGGACTTCTAGTCCGGGAACACGCTTGAACTCCCGCGGGTTATGCGTGAGGACAACGTACCCCTTGGCTCGCGCGGTCGCCGCTATCAGCAGGTCGTGGGACCCGATGGCGATCCCGTTCTCATCAAGCTCCGCAGCCAGCTCGGCATGTACACGCGCGACCGGCAGGTCGAATTCCTCCACCGGCGCGATCTGGAGGATCGTCTCGACAAACCGTTGCCGGCGTATCCGCTGATCCGGGGACTTCGCCTTGTGTACCCCGACGAGTATTTCGGAGGCCGTAATCGCCGCCAGCGCGAACGATTCGCCGGGGATGAGTTCCCTCACATCACGCGGGCGTTTCCGATCCCTCTCCAGCCGAATCCAAATACTGGTGTCGATTAGGTAAGCCACTCGGGCATGGTCTCTTTGGGCTGAGCGGCTTGCAGGGCCTCGAGATCGTCGGCAAAGCCTTCGCCAGGGAATTCAAGATCGCCAACCCGATCGGCGAATTCATCCACGCTCAGAGCCGCTGGGGCCGGCGCTGGAGACAATACGGCTATCGTTTCGCCGTTGCGATCGATGACGAACCGTTCGCCCTTTCGCTTGACCCGGGTCAGAATATCTGAGAGCCCTCTGGCCAATTCAGTTGCGCTGATTCGAGTTTCCACAGGCCTACCTTAGGGAAAGCGGTCTGATTTATATGATTCATCATAGCAATGACTGATGAGGGGGACCCGGACAGGGATTAAGGCGGGGTCCAGGTGGCGAGATCTATTCGGCGGACTTCTGCAAGGTCATCGAACGCCAGATCCGCGGTGACGATCTCGGCCACGTCTTGCCTGACCATCACACCCAGATGGACCACGTCGCGCGGACCCAGTTTCGGATACCGCTCCGCCAATTCTCTCGCGGTCGCCATGTCGGCGTCCGTTACCGACAATACATGCCCTTCCATGATCCGGAAGAAGTTGTCAAAGATCTGAAGCCCCTGTTCGCGCGCGCCAATGTGGAAATACCTGTATAGGATCTCCTGAAAGACTTCCGCGTCGGTTACCGCGTCAAGAGTGCCTGCGGCGATAGCCCGAATGACGTTACGTGCCGGCTCCCGAAGAGCGTGCGGGCTGCCGCCCGCATACATGGGAATGTTAGTGTCGACAAACACCCCGCTCACGGGAGCGATTTACGGCGGGCGTCATCGATTTCCTGCTTAATGGCCGGCCAATCGGCTACCGGTGCGCCGACCCGAAAAAGCGCCTCAGCCGCATCCAGCCGTGCCTGGCGCTCAACGCTCAACAGACGATCGAGCGCTTCGCGTAC
>JACQUF010000104.1 GCA_016210435.1 Chloroflexota bacterium | reverse complement strand
GTTCCTGGGCGGCCTGCCGCGCCGCCGCCCGCTCGAGCTCCTGTGCGAAGGGGCCAGTGGCGGAGCGGCTTACCAACCGCTCGACGACTTTCTCCTGAGGAGCAACCACGGGCGCGGGAGTCGCAGTCGCCGCAGGGGCCGTGGTTGGCCTCGGCGCGGGTATGGGTGTGGACCTCGGCGCAGCGATGCCGTAGCCGCCACCTGCGACTGTCGTTGCCATTGCCTGGTCAAGTCCAGGTGACCCTTGCGGGCCGACCGGACCCGCAGGGCCCGCGGGCCCGGCTGAGCCGTTGGGACGCTCTACCTCAAAACTTTGCTCGTCGGAGCTGGAGCGAGCACCGGGCCCGCCGCCGCCACATGCGAGGACAACCGCGGCACTGGCTACGACTCCCGCCAGAACAACCAGGCGCCTATTGCCCGCATGCTTCGCCGTCCTGCTGTAACCGAATCTGGCCGGCCGCATGTTGCCACCTCCGTTTCGTCGTGACCGCGTCAGGTTGATACGTCAACGACGAAACGGAGGCGCAAAAAGTTCCCGAACTATTTCTCGATAGGGGCTCCGACCAGGCTGCCCCACTCGGTCCACGAACCGTCGTAGTTGCGCACGTTCTGATAGCCGAGCAGCTGGCTTAGTGCAAACCAGGTGTGCGCCGACCGCTCGCCGATCCGGCAGTAGGCAATCACCTCGCGGTCGCCCGAGATCCCCTTGTCGCCATAGATCTTCTTGAGATCGTCATGCGACTTGAACGTCCCGTCTTCCGCGACCGCCGTGCCCCAGGGGATGTTCTGCGCACCCGGAATGTGTCCCCCGCGCTGTGCACCCTCCTGCGGCAGTGCAGCCGGCGCAAGCAGCTCACCCTTGTACTCCTGCGGAGAGCGCACGTCCACGAGCTTCACAGAACCGGCCTTCGAGACACCGGTCATCACGTAGTCGCGCAGCGCACGCAGCGATGTGTTCGCGTTCGACGCCCGGTACTGCGTCGCGGCCCGCTTCGCGACGTCCTTCGTGAGCGGCCGGTTCTCGGCCAGCCACTTCGCACGGCCACCGTTCATGAGCTTCAGGTCATGGTGCCCGTAGACCTGCAGCAACCAGAACGCCCACGCCGCGAACCAGTTGTTGTTGTCGCCGTAGAGCACTACCGTCTGGTCGTTCGAGATCCCCGCCTCGCTAATCAGCTTCTCGAGCTGCGCCTTCGAAAGGATCTCCCGCGTGAGTGTGTCCTGCAGCTGGTTCTTCCAATGCCAGCCGACCGCGCCCTGGATATGGCCCTGCTCGTACGCCGAGGTGTCTACGTCCACCTCGGCCAGGACCACCTTCGGGTTGCTCAGGTTCTGCGCCACCCAGTCGGTGGATACGAGCGACTCCGGATGTGTATACGTACCTGCCATGGTCACTCCTCCCTTACACCCTGCTCCCGCCAGTCCGGGAGACTTCACTCGTAGCCGAAAGTATCGGCTCTTTGCACGCCACCAGCAACGCGGGTCCATCGGGCATGAACTTGAACGTGACACCGCAGTCCGTAAAGCCGGATTCCCGCAGCCAGGTCCGATATTCAGACTCGGTATAGGCCTGTCCACGGTTAAGGCGGTTGATCGCACTCAGTCCGAACACGAGCGCAGCAGACCGCGGTGACGTTCGGTTATTCCTGAGTACGTCCCCGAGAATGAACAATGCTGCGCCTGGCTTGAGACACGATGCAACGTTCTTCATGGCCCGCGGCACGTCGTCACGGCCGAGCACCTGGAAGAAGTAGCGGGCGACCGCGGCGTCGTACTGGCCTGGGACAGGCTCCGCGAGAATATCTCGTTCCAACACGTCCAAGCGATGTGACAGACCGGCCTTTGCGATCTGTTCGCGGGCGATCTTTGCAGCGCCCGGAAGGTCGATGACGGTGCCCTGGACCTCAGGACAACTCTCAGCCAACGCGACTGCTACCCCGCCCGCGCCGCCGGCGATGTCCACGAGGGACTTGATCCCGCTGAAGTCGAATTCCCTGGCCAGCGCCTGGCCGGTCGCGCGGGCTCCCGGGAACATGCGGCGCAGAGCAACGCCCACAGCTTCGGATGAGCTACCCCAGTCCAGACTCGCGCACGGAGTACCCGAAAGGACAGATTCGGCCGTCCTCAGGTCCTCCATCCAGCGTGGGGGCAACTGCTCGTGGACCGGACCGACGAAGTCTGGACTGGTGTCTACGTAAAAGCGTTGCGCTTCCGGAGAGTTGGAAAAACGACCTTCTGAGACCTTGAGCAGACCAGCTGACGCAAGGACATACAGCAGAATCCGTAGCTTTTGTGGATCCGCTTCGATGTCGAGAGCGATTTGCTCAGCCGCCCTGGGTCCCTCGCGCAAGGCGGAAAAAACACCCAGTTTCATACCCGCTACGAATGCGGATGCCGAAGCAACACCCTCATAGAATTCGAACAGGCGCGCCGGCCGCGTTACCGATCCTGTCTGCCCTCCCACCACGTTCCTCCTTAACCTGCCTGCATCCGAGTCCTTGAACCTCTACGCCGCCTGACGCCGGCCTTCACGCCACGGATCGGCCTGGTCGTTTCCGCCGGAGTTTCCTGCGACAACTCCTCGATTCGACGGGCCAGCAATGTCAGTCTCTTGACGGCCTCCCGGACCGCCCGGTCGCTCAGTCAGTAGTAGGTGAACGCTCCTCTAGGTTCGCTTCTGACGAGGCCGCGATCCCGCATGACTCGAAGATGATGCGAGACCAGCGGTTGCGGTAGCGCCGTGCACTTCACGATGTCGGTAACCGACTGGCAATCGAGCGTCAACACACGGATGATTCGCAGCCGGTTTGGGTCGGAGAGCGTCCGCAGCAACCGTGAGAGCAGTTCTACCGGTACGTCCATCGTCCTCCCGTATCAATCCCGATTGATATCAATGTGCGTTTATATACCGGCGCGACCTGCCTGTCAAGAGGCCGACGGCGCCACCGCATCGCAACGTTGTCGACCTGGCTGTCGACATCTTCGGAATGGAGCGCCACTTTGGCCGCGCATTGAGATCGCCGACCCGCTAACCAACCCGCACCACAATCGTCTGGACTGCATTGTTTCCGTAGCCAAGCCGGTTCCATTCCGGCCGGTCCGGCTGTGTCAGACCGGCGAGGTCCGTCGCCCTTGCACGGATCGCCAGCTCGCCCGGCACGTCGACGTGCGTGAGCAGCTCCCACCACCGCCAGCCGTAGCGACTAGAGGTCTTGCGGCTTGTGGCGAACGGTCATACAAACAGGTCGATCGCCCGCGAACTCGTGATCAGCGAGAAGACGGTCGAGAGCCACATAGACCACATATTCAACAAACTCGGCGTTTCGTCCCGGACATCAGCCGCCGTGTACTCGATGCAACACGGGCTGCTTTCGTCCTGAGGGCCTGCCCTACCACCAGATCTTGCCGGTGACCTCGTCCTTCAGGTCCGCGAATTCGCGCGACCAGAGCCCGGTGCTCAGATACTTCCACCCGCCGTCTGCGAGGAGACAGACGATGTTGCCCTTGTCCATGCGGCGCGCGATTTTTTGAGCACACGCGACAACTGATCCGGACGAGACGCCCGCGAGGATGCCCTCGTCGTGAAGCAGCCGTTTCGTCATGTTGAACGATTCGGCCTGGCCGATGAGGATCCGCCCATCGAGCTCATCGAGGTTCAGGATCGGTGGAATGAACCCGTGTTCGAGGCTGCGCAGCCCCTGGACGACGTCGTCCGGTGGCGGGGCAACTGCGACTATCTTCACCTTCGGGTTGTGCCGCCGCAAAGCCCTGCCGACTCCCATGAGCGTGCCGCCCGTGCCGAGGCCAGCTATGAACACGTCTACATCAGGCAGGTCGCGCGCGATCTCCGGTCCGGTTGTCTCGATATGGGCCCGCGGGTTCGATTCGTTGCCGTACTGGTAGGGCATGATGAAGCTGGGGTTTTCTTCGGCTATGCCCTTCGCAACCATGATCGATTCGTTGGTGCCCATGTCGCGGTCGGAAAAGATGATCTCGGCGCCGAAGGCCTTCAGCAGCTCCACGCGCTCAGGGCTCACGCTCTCGGGCATGACGACCTTGACCTTGTAGCCGCGCACCCGCGCGACCATCGCGAGCGCGATTCCAGTATTGCCGCTGGTCGGCTCGATGATCGTCCCGCCCGGCTCGAGCAGCCC